>CAYVKM010000091.1:0-14367 GCA_964452045.1 uncultured Calditrichaceae bacterium | reverse complement strand
GGTAATTGTACCTGGCGGAAGCGTTGGAGGATTAACCGGCACCACTCCCGGGGGGAATAAGGCTAATGAATATTCACTCCCCTGCCAGGAAAGCCCCATATCAAGAGACCCACCCTGCCAGGATAATCCACCCTGCCATTGCAATCCACCCTGCCATTGCAAACCGCCCTGCCACTGTAATCCACCCTGCCATTGCAGGCCGCCCTGCCACTGAAGACCACCCTGCCACTGTAATCCGCCTTGCCATTGCAAACCGCCCTGCCACTGAAGTCCGCCGGAAAAATAATCACTGCTGATTGCTCCGGAGAGATAGGAGATCTGAACACCCAATAATCGTAACCAGATAATATTTACTGCGGTGGGGATTTCAGTTGAACTTGCGATCTCATAATACTCCCCGTGAGTGTCATTAGCTAACCAGCTCATTAATTCCTGTCCTTCTGTAATCTCCTCAAATCCCAGGGTATAGATTTTTATATCCGGATTAATATTCAAATTTGTTATCAATGAAAACGGGGATATTTCGCCGGCACTGAACAGGATGATAACCTTTTTATTGTTTGATGATCCGGTCAATAGTTGTTCGGCTGTAATTATTCGTTCGGAAAGGTTTCCGGTCTCATTTGGTTGCAGTTGGGTGAGAGAAGACAATTTTTGATTGAAATCGGTTCCAATCGGTTCAACCTCGTTGGTACCATTTACCCATCCGATTCGGTCACCGATTCTCATTTGGGTAATAAGCTCTGCCGCAGCGTATTGGGAAGGAATGTATCCATTGAGGACACTTGGAGAGGTAAAGTTTGTGGAACCATCAAACACCAGCACTATATCGTAATTCACATCTCCCAGGTTGCTGTAAATATAATTTATACCACCAATATCATACTTGGTGATATCAAGTTGATTGGCAGACCAATCAGGATCGGAAGGTCCCGGAGACAGGCTGCGTTTATAGATTTCGCCATTATCAATTCGGCCATACATTGTTGCATCCTGGTTGTAATTCTTCATGAAAGAAAGATAGTTAAAGTCTCCTGGATTGTACAGATCAGCCAAACCGGAATAATGACCTATTTCATGTGTTGCCGTATTCTGCACATCCAATCTGTCACCAGAGCCATCCGTTGCCCACTGAAAGTTGCCTAGACCAGCTAGGGAAATTGGATCGCCGTTAAAAGCGATATCCACGTCGACAAACTGGCCGTTTAACGCATTGTATCTTACCCTGGTCACAGCAATCACATTGGTGGGAGCCTCAATTTCATTTACCCATTGGGTGGAATCGGTGATCCAGACAATATTATTGATTCCATCCGGGTTGCCACCCCATTGCTCAGTAGAGTTAGGTTTCCTGGTATAGGTTAATTGTTCCAGAGCACTCCAGGTATCAAATCCATTCTGCACGTCATCATCATATCCGCGGATTACAACTGATGGTGCAATCTGGTAATCGCCTTCCCCATTTTCCCAATGGAGTGGAATTCCGGCAAGAGTGGTATTCACCTGATAGTGTAAGCCTTCATCAGTTTCCCTGGAAATAGCGGATGAAAATTCAGAGGTGCTTAACGGATTACCTAGAATATCCAATTTGGTTGCCGCAGCGCTTACTACCTCCCCCTCTGTCTCCGGAAGAACGACATCTTTTAAATTGACCGCAAAATTTGCTTCTCCGGAAATATCGGTTTTGACTTCAATCTCACCCAGGTATCGTTTGCCCTCCCGATTGGTGCTAGACCCGGCGTTTGCAAAAAACTGGATTTTATAATTTTCTCCCGGATCACCCGTGAGAGTTCCCAGTATTGAGGTTCCGCCTTTTATATCGGGGAGGGCTGTTTCATCCTGCCAAGTATAAAGTGTGTTTAAAGTGGGATATTGCTGAGAATCATTGGCTGAAAGACCCAATTGAGTACCCAGAAAAGAATTATTATGGATAGAATTATAAAGTATCGAATTGTTATTTCCGGATTCCACAAAAACGCCAGCTCCGGTCCCAGAAGCCCCGTTATTATAAATGGTATTATTGCTAAGGCGATTATCGCTGCCATTAATTAGCAAACCGTTGCTGGAATTTCCGAAAATATGATTTTCCGTAATTATATTGCTATCGGCAACATCCAAGAATATACCAAAACTAAAATTTCCATTAACTGTATTTCCGGACAGATTTCCGGTACTGTTTGATAAAGAAATTCCACCTAAATTATTTGCCTCAAAAATGTTCTCGGTTATTTCATTTCCTACGCTTGTATTTACAGATAACCCTAAACCCGAATTTTCAGTAATTGTATTTTCATTAATAATATTATTACTACCGCTTATGGCAAGACCATCACCTGAATTTCCTGAAATTATATTTTCTGTAAGGATATTAGCATTTGCAACATCCAAAGAAATGCCAAAATTTAAATTTCCCCTAACTGTATTTCCGTTTAGGTTTCCATTACTATTTGAGACATAAATCCCACCTGAGGTATTTGTTTCAACGAGGTTATCCGAGACATCAAATTCGGTGCTGGAGTTTAATGATATTCCCGGTCCGGTATTCCCGGAAATAGTATTATGACTAATTGTTCCGATGCTGCTGGTACTCGAAATACCCCCAAGTGAATTTGAGCTGATGTTATTATTAATTATTTGATTGTTACCCGCATTAGATTCAGAGATACCATATCCGGCATTTCCTGAAATATTATTTCCGGCCGACACCCCGATCATATTATTTTCAGCTCCAGCAGAAATAGCTATCCCATCAGCAACCGAATTACTGATAGTATTGCTATTTATAGTATTCCCGGAAGAATTTATTGAAATACCAGATATTTGATTGGCTTCAATGGTATTTTCTCCATTATTAGAAAGAGTTAATCCATATCCGGAAGTGTTATTTAACGCTAATCCATTAATAGTGGTTAAACCTCCAGTAACCGTCAATCCTCCATTTGTACCGACAACTTCAACTAGAGGTGTACCGGTATATCCGGATTGAGTCGTCGCATTTATAAATACTGGCTCGGTGATGTCTGGTAGTGCCGATCCTGGTTGAATTTGATGGATTCCGGAATCCGGAATATAAAAATAAATTGTCTGATTTCCAGATAATGCATTAGCTTCTTGAATTGCAGACCTAAATGTAATTTCTCCATTACCCGCATCTGCGATTCCATCGCCGGGATTTAAGTCTGGAGCGTCACCAGTAGAATTAACAACGAGTAATTGTGGATGCTTACTGTTTACAATTTCATCAATGTCGTATACTTTGAGGTGATTGTTATAGCCGGATAAATCTTCCAGAGATTTTATACCATTGAAATAAGAAAATTCTGTAAAAGACCAGCGTCCGTTTAAATAGGGGGCAAGTGACTGTGGAAAATTTTCGGAGGGATTGCCGTTACCACCGGATCCGTTAATATTATTGTCCTGTAATGTAATTCTCCAGATTCTCACTTCATCGATCAAGCCTCGGAATGCGCCTTCATTTGATTGCCCGATATACAGTCCACCATTTCCACCGTTATATCCGGTGCCTAAAGTAACCGGGAGATTTTGAACCATATCCCCGTTATAGTAAAGCTTCAGATGTTGACCATCGTATGTACCGGCCAGATGAACCCACCTGAAAGCAGAAATAGGTGTTTGCCCGGCTGTGCTCACCACGCCAATACCATTACCAATTGAGAAATACGCGACCCGATCCTGTAGATACAGTGAAAACGTTTTATATCCACTATCAAAAGATCGGTAGATGATCGGCATCTTAACCCCGGGATTTTCTCCGATGAGGTATACCCATGCCTCCACTGAAATACTATCGTTGGTAAATAATGGATTGTCAAAATATTGGAAGGCAGATTTGTCCGCAGTAGCAGTTAATGTTTCGTTATCAAGTATGCCCGCATAACCTGACTCGCCATTAAACACATAAGAGTTATTGCCCGTTTGGGCAAGTGTCTCACTAAAGGAAAAAGCTATTATGATCAAAATTATTATAGAAAAACACTTATTTATCTTATTAAACATATTGTCCTCTTATTAATGATTGAAAGTGTATACTTCTTTGGGTAATGGATTGTAAAGTTAACAAACTACTGTTCGTGTATAAAACCTTTGATCTGTGCTTTAAGATCTTTGATCCGCAGGTTTGAACTTGTGACTTTTTCCTTCGTCTTGGCATCTTCCTGTACAGTTATTTTACCTGCTTCTCCGTTTAAGACTTTATAAGCACTAGTCTTTTTATCCTGTTTTAGGAACACCAATACTTCCTCATCTTTATCAAACTTGGGCATATGTGTGTATAGCTCACCGACATCGCCTACCTCACCTCCAGGATAAATAATTTCAACATAATTCTGGCTGTTATTACCCTTTAGCAACTCGTCAACCTGAACAGTTGCTTTGGTATAAATTCTGGTTTTGGCTGTATTCCAGCTGGATTCTTTTTTAGTCACCTTACCGGTCAAAATTACATCTGCTTTTTTGGAAAGTTTTTTGATTACGAACGAATCACTTTGTGCGAAAGCTGAAATCATTAATACTGAAATTAATACCCATGAGAAAATAAATTTATATGAGTTAATCATGTGACAATTCTCCTCGAAGTTTTAGATCGGATTTGAAATTAATTTCTTAAAATTAAGAATGGGTCTCATTAAACATTTTAAGTGGCATAATTAAAGTAGAAATCCAGGCAAAACCAAATTAAATCTGTTCGATGGCAATTATTTTTTTTACATGATTCCGATTTTGGTGGGCGATCACGCTTGTTTCAATAATATAAAAAGCTAACCTTTATGAGGAGGGAATTGCAATTGAATATATAGGGGATACATTGAAACTTTCCATTTGAGAGTCAAAACTTATTTATCAAACTTTCGATTTAAACTTTACTTTTCTTACATTAAATTTCTTTTTCTCGTTTGATAGCCTTGGTTTTATGCAAGTATTTCTAGTGATAAACCAGTTTCCAGTGAATGCTTGTTTTGATAAAAATTGCCCATCCCTTATTGTGGCGCTCCGGCCTCAAGGAAAGATTATCGGTGTAACCAACGTATTACCGGTCCAACTTTTCCGGTTAGATTATGTAGGTATACCACATCATGCCCCCTAAATAAAAAGAGCCTTAGGTGAATCCTAAGGCCCTTAGCGGGGCCGACGAGACTCGAACTCGCGACCTCCGGCGTGACAGGCCGGCGTTCTAACCAACTGAACTACGACCCCTGTTTTTGAGCGGCAAAATTTAGATTAATTCAAACCGAGAATCAAGTCCTTTTTCAGTTTATGAACTGTCCATTTTAAATTAACTGCATAGATTTTTCCATTGTTGCTGAGGACATAGGCAGTATCGTTTTGAATAGTAAACTTGATGGCCCGCCACAATAAAGGATATGAATTTACGAATTTTCCTTCTTGCCAAACAAGCAATTGATCCGGCTGTAATATATACACTTTGCTCCCCAGAACGGCAATGTCCTCCACCTCAAGATGGTTGGGCAATTTGAAGGAGAATCTCTCAGAATTGTTAAAAATCCTTACAACATTTCTCACAGATACATAGCCAAGATTTTTAAAATAATGCGATATTTTGTCAGTATGTTCAAGTGAAGCGTTATCTGTATTAAGTCTGAAACAATAATTTTTAATAATTACCAACCAGGTTCTTTGATCCGGATTGACATCAACAATACCAATAAAGTTTATAGGAACCTTGCTTGGGAAATCAAGATAACTACTGGAAAGGCGCTGGGTAATTAAATTATAAGTGAAACAAGTTTTACCGGAAATAAAATAGAGATGATTACCCTTAATAAGGGGTTCACAAATTTTATCCATGGATCGATATATATCATAAACCTGGAAATTATCCAGAGTGATTAATTGAATTAATCCCTGTGACTGTCTAATGTTGGGATAAAACGCAATAACATTGTCTTGGCTGTAGCGATAAAGCTTTGGGGTAATTTCTTCTCTAATACTATATTTGATCTCCTTTATGTTGGAATTATCGGAAATTTCTCTGACGAAATAAATAATGGTATTGTCCGGATTCTCCGCCTCACAATAGAATAGTCTGTCGGGTGGGATCACAAGGGCATTAAAGAAATATTTATAGGAAAAAGTATTAAAGATGGAACCATCTTCTGCCCGGAGGATCCAAAATTGATTTTGGTAATACTTTTTCGCATCGGTATAAAGCACCTTATCTCCTGCCACATCAAGGATACGATTGCCTTCAGTCATTACCATATTTTGTTCCCATCGATAGAGACCTGTGCGATAAAGCTCATTTTCAATTTTTTTTCTGGGAAGGCTACCCTCAGGATAAACATTATAGACCAAAGGCAAAAGGCTGATACTTTTCCTGATTCCGTATTTAACATCCAAAATTTTCATTTTCAAAATTAAACTGCTGACCTGGTTTGGATGAAAATCCTCTAAAATTCTGTTCAGGTATTCCAGTGCTTTATCATAATTTCCCAAATGATACTCACATTCGGCGATTTTCTGGTAAACATTGGAAATATTAATTGGAGTATTATCAATTAATTTAAAAATATTAAAAACCGCTAGCGTATTTTTCTCCAAAATTACCAATTTGCTTCCTATAATTTTGATATTGGAAAACTTAGCAGTTGAAATTTTATAAGAAGCCGAGATATCCATGGAGGAAAGATTAAGAATCTGTATTTCACCCTCACTGTTTTTGAACAGAATCATCAAATTTTTATCTGCGAAGTAATGTTGGTTTGCGAATCGTTCACCTGCGAACTCCCACACAATTTTAGGTATGGAGATGTCCATAATAAGGCCGCGAGAAGGAGTTGAAATGTATAATAAATTTTGTGATTCGAGCACTGCCGAGTTAATTCTCTCAGCTATCTGAGTCCTTTCAATTTTATTCTCACGTTCGTTTAAGATTAATATTTCCCCCTTAAATCTATCATAAAGCGACAGCGTAGATGTGGAACCGGGAATGTTGAGGCTGTTAATTAATTGAAATTTTCCATAAAAATTTTTGATGGTAAAGGTCGAGGAGGAGCCGATCGATTCATTATTAATCTTATATAGATGTAATAAAGAATCCGGTTCTAATACTAGAATTTGATCTGTTTTGGAGTCAATGACGAAAGCCGAGGGAAAACGATAGTCAATAAAACCAAAGTTCTCTGAATATAACAAGGGAAATTGAAATTGAATTTTATTTTGAAATATATGATATAAATTTAAAAAATTTTCACCAGATGTCTGAAAAACAACATAGTCTCTGATGCCAAAAAAAGCTCTGCTGGTCGATGAAAAATCCGGTAACAGCTCATTCAAATATTTTGCATTTTTTTCCTTTATATTCAGAAGATAAATCTGGTTGCTATTTTTAAAAATTAACTTATCCGGATCTGAAGTGGGAATAATGTTGAAACTGTTGTAAAGTTTATGCTTTAGAAAAATAGTTCCGACTTTATCTCCTCCTTCTAAATTAACCCACTGCAAAATGTTTGTTGAATCCTTCTGAAAGAATAGATAGGGAAACGAAATGGCATAATTTTTTTGGATGTCTAGGATGTCCTCCCATTTTTTCTTTTGGGGATCATAAATTAGAAGGGAATTTATTGGTTTTTGGTCATTTTTTGAAAGAAAAATAAACTTCCCAGAATAATAGAAAATATTATTTAAAGCTACTCTAGAAATCGGGAATTTTAAATACTGCTTTTCATGCTTTTCAACATCAATAAGCATAAGTTTATCCGGATTTTCCTGACTATAAAGGAAGAGAAAATTTGTCAATTTCTGTTCGGAGACCACCTTTTTCCAATATAGTCCGTCCTCAATAGAATCTGGAATTGTAACCTGCCATTCAATAAGTTTCTTCTCATTTACTTCCGGCAGTGATTCAAATAAGGCTACTTTTGCCTCCCTGTATTCTTTGAGCTGAAAAAGTGAAAGCCCCTTGTAATAAGTTGCCTGAGTGAAGAAGGGATTAATTTTTAATGCCTCATCAAAATTCCGAAGCGCAATTGAATAATTTTTTTCGTTGAAGTGATATAAACCATGTGCAAAAAATTGATAGGCATAAGCATTATCGATCAGCTCTTTATTGGGGGTTAACAATGATATACGTTTTCCCAGAACGATGGTTAATACCTGGCTTAATATTTTATTACTTATCCAGGAGATGTCCAGAAAATCCGCCCAGTGCACACTCGATTGAATTTTTTCATGGCGGTTTTCATTTTCGATCTGATACTCCAGATGGTAGGCATTCTCCTCCTTTCCCTGCAAAGAAAAGTTTACAAGAATACGATTCATATTTGCCGGAGGAGATGAGTTAATGGAAGCATCTGTTATGGAGTTCGCTCCCTCAATGTTTATTCCATTTACCCGATTTAATTGTTCGGTCAAGATTTCAATTAAACCCAGAATTCTTGCTTGAGCATCGGGATTTTTATTTCCAGCAAGATTGTAATGAAAGTACAGATTTACCGGTTGACTGAGGGAGATATCTGAAATGGCGCGAACCGGTTCAATGCCTTTTGTCATTCTGATTTGAAAATAGACGACAATACCGAAAAAGATTGTGAGAATGAAAATAAACCAATATATACCCTTATCTGCAAAAATAGATTTAGATTTCAGCAAATCATTTTCAACTCTCTTAAGATCGGATTCCAGGCTTTTAACCGAACTATAACGCAGGTTCACATTTTTTTCCAGGCACCGGAGTATTATTTTATTCAGGTTTTCAGAGACAGATTTATTCAATATCCTTGGTGGAGTAGGAGTTTCATTCATTATGGCATAGATTTGTGCAGCCTGATTCTCCTTTTTTAAGGGAATGGTACCGGTAACCAATTGATATAAAATCATTCCAAGTGCATAGATATCTGTTTCTTCGTTAGCCGAAGAACCGGAAATTTGTTCCGGTGAGATGTAGGGAAATGTTCCGGTAATACTATTATTAATCGAAGGGATATCAAGAAAACGGGATAATCCGAAATCAAGTAATTTTATGCTACCTTCTGGGGTTATAATGATGTTACTTGGTTTGAGGTCTCCATGAATCAGATTATGTTCATGGGCAGTTTTTACCGTCTCAACAATTTGTTTTGCCAGCCGCAGAGCTAGTCGTAAATCAACCCGGTGGGTACGCAGAAAATTTTCCAGGGAATCTCCTTCCACATATTCCATAACGATGAAAATACCTTCTGGATGATCAATTACATCGTGGATGGTCACGATTCCCGGATGGTTAAGTTGGCTGAGATGTCGAGCTTCGGTGAGAATTTTTTCCCGGTCTGCAGAGGGTTGATCCAACATTTTTAAAGCCACTTTGCGCCCAAGACGTTCATCTTCTGCCAGGAAAACAACGCTCATACCTCCCTTACCGATCTTGCGCAAAACCCGGTAAGGACCTATTATTTTACCGATAAGTGAATCCATTCCAAATTAATTTTGTTTAGCGATAAACTGCACCACTCATATATCCGACAACCTGGGATTTCTCCCCAGTGGGTACATCACCGGATGTTGCATATCTGATTACCTTACTTTTTTTAAAGCCCAGTTTCTGACAAGTATACATCATTACCGCAATTGGTCCGTATCCGCAAGCTTCGATATTCCGGGTTTCACATTGCTCTATTATTTTCCGGTAATCAAAGTTGTTAAACAGGTCCAGCAGATGCTGGTCAAGCTCGTATGCCGTTTTATATCCATGGTAGTGTGATAAGTCGGAGGAAGCTACGATCAGTGCTTTTCGGTCTTTCAGAACAGAAGCCAGCGCATCACCTAGATCCTTGATATTCTCCCACTTTTGTTCGGCAATAACGATAGGAACAAGTTTAAAATCGCCCAGTACTTTCTGCAAAAAGGGTAGCTGTACCTCAAGCGAATGTTCACCCCGGCCCATCATGTTTGGTTCATGGCCAGCCTTGGATAACTGGATAGTCGACCCTGCCTCTACAATTTTTTGGGCAAGCTGCTGATCGATGGTTATTGATCCGAGGGGAGTTTCATATGAGGCACCTGGATAGATAGACGAGCCTTTGAAGTATTCAAAATGTGAGGGGGCAATGACAATAACCACATCATATTTTTTGCCCTCGATTTGCCGGTAGGACCAGGCAGCCACCGGTCCGGAATAAACATAACCGGCGTGGGGAGAGACTAGCCCACCGATATCCCCCTTAATAACCTGTTTGGTTTCGGCCAGGAAGTCATCGATCATACCGGTCAGTTTCCCGGCATCCCCGGGATAAAATGCCCCTGCTACCTCCGGAGTCCTCACCATATCCGATTTTTGGGCATGTAAAAAAGCTGTCAAAAATATGATCATACTGAGTACCCCCATAGTTTTGACCATTGATATCTCCAGTTATTATAATAAATCTTTACCGCCCGTTGCTCAATGTTTTTTATCAAGTCCAGATACCGGGAATTACCACACCGCAGAACGGACATTTCTCATTCTTTATATTATTGCTATTTATGTAAAATCCCTGACGCTCGATTAGGACTTTTTTGCAACTTGGGCAGTAAGTATTTTCTCCCTCATGTCCCGGTACATTTCCGATATAGACAAATTTAATCCCTTCGGAAAGAGCAATTTGCCGGGCATCTTCCAGGGTTTTAGTGGGAGTGGGAGGCAGGTTTTGCATCTTATATTGGGGGTAGAACCGGGTAAAGTGAATAGGTACATCGGTACCAAGATTATTCTTCATCCAGCGGGAAAGTTGGGTAATCTCATTCTCGCTGTCATTGAAAGTCGGCACGACTAGATAGACAATCTCCGTCCAGATTCCCAATTTTTTCAACAACACCAAAGTATCGAGAACTGGTTTTAATTCGCCATCCACGATATCCTGATAATATTTTTCACTGAATGCTTTTAGGTCGATCTTGACTGCACTTAAAACCGTAGCGAGTTCCCGCATGGGTTTTTCCTGAATGTAACCATTACTGATCATCACGCTTTTCAGATGTTTGTTATTACCGGCAACAGCGGTATCGTACATGTACTCGGCAAAGATTACTGGTTCGGAATAGGTATAGGCGATTGATGGCGCTCCGGCACGAACAGCCATCCCGGTAATCTGCTCGGGAGAAAGATCAAAATTCTCCACCTGTTCCGGTCTGATCTGGGAAATTTGCCAGTTCTGACAAAATTTGCAGTCCACATTACATCCGACGGTGGCCAAGGAAAAAGCCACTGTACCGGGTAAAAAGTGAAATAGAGGTTTCTTCTCGATGGGATCCACATGGTAGGTACATGGTTTGGCGTAGACCAGGGTATAGTAAATACCATCCCAGTTTTCCCGGACCCCACAGTATCCCCGCTCCCGGTCATCAATTTTGCATTCCCGGGGACACAGTTTGCATACCACCTTTTTATAGGGTTGTTTCTCGTACCAGCGGGCTTCAACTTGATGAGTGTTTTTTTCAGCGGGAAAACTCATCAGGGATGGAGCCAAACCTGAGGACAGCAATAAACAACCGGTTCCACCCAGCTGCCCTAAAAATTTTCGTCGTCCGATTTTATTTTTCTGATTCATAATTTATTTCAATTAATTTTTTGCCAGTCGATTTTGCTAAGATCACTTTGTCCGATCCCCATGGAGCCGGCAGTGAAAATATATTCCGGTTTTCTGCCCACTGTTGCCAGATCCGGAAAACCCATTTCTTTCCGCTTGTTTTCGATAATTTGCCAGCCCACCCGGTCCAGGGCCACCCCATCTACCCCGATCAGCAACCCGTTTAACGGCCAGGCCCACTGCGGTTTAAAGGGTGGACCGCCTTCATACTGGGCATCCAACGCATCACAAATTGTTAGCCGGGTTTTTTGCCGGATAAGATTCATCTGATAAAGATCGGCAATATAGGGATTTCCATTCTTGCCGTGATATTTATTGGGATTGTGTATTGCCCCAAAAAAGTTTTTCATGGATAAAGTAATTCCCACGATACCGTGGTCTTTTAAAACCGGCACATTGATGATAGCCGAACAGGTCTGGGTGAGTGTACGGGAAATCAGGCTTCCCACTGAACCGTTGAGATAGAGCCGGTTATCGTATTCGGCAATATCATTTCCATAACATTGTACTTTATTTCTATTTTTCCAGTTGATCCGGTAACCGGCACTTTCCAGATCCTTATTTAACCGATCCCAGATGATGATATTACCGGCAGGAATCCCACTCATTTTCAGCTTTTCAATAATAACTTCGACCAGTTCCAAATGGGAGGAACCGTGGCTGCCGGAAAGGCAGTTCACTTTGATTCCCACCACGTCCTTGGCTGAAAAAAGTTGTTTCCATACTTTTTCCGGTTCATCGGTTTGATATAATGCGACCAGACCTTCATCCAGCATGCTCTCAATAACATCCTGACTAATACTACTTCTTTCCCGAACAGCGGGATTGGTTATTTCGATGATTCTGGAGCTGGTCGGAGTGGCATTTACGTTCTTTATATTTAAGGGAAGAGCAGGCAGGAAAGAGAAGCCAGCTCCGATGAGTATACTACGATGTAAAAAATCTCGCCGATTCATGGGAATAAATCCTCCAACTGATGCAATATAGGAAAATTGAACCAAAATTTCAATATATTCGAAGAATGAAAAAGAGGTTGTTTTAAAATGGCCTCCGAATTATATTTTCGGCGATTTAAACCAAAGGCACCTTAGCTCAGTTGGTAGAGCAACGGACTGAAAATCCGTGTGTCCCCCGTTCGATTCGGGGAGGTGCCACACAATAAAAACAAAGGGTTAGGTTGATTTTCTGACCCTTTTTTTATTGTTTAAAATATGCTATAATTTTACTATAAACGGCAAAATAGAGCTGTTTTTTTATAGATTTACTATAAAAATTTACTATAATCTTTAAGGGTATTAATTATATAAATTCTTAAATAAATCTAAACAAGTTGTCGATTAATATTGTTGTTCAAAAGGTGAGAATTATGCCACGACAATCTGAGAATATACAAATATCTGAAATCATAATGTCTTTTTTGGATGACTTTATTAAGAGGTATACTACATTTGAAAATTTAACATTGGAAAGTTACTCTACTTCCGCAAGAGGCGGATACAACACAGGGGCTAATCCTGAAACTCCTAATCATTTTTTTAATTTTGAAGGATTTTTTGTAAATAGAGAAGACTTAAAAAAGTATGTTGAAGTATTTGTAGATGCACAAAGTCTTGATTTGGCAAATAATCGTGGAGATAAATTATTTCGTATTATGATGAACTTTATGGATGATTTTTTTGAAAATCATCTTGTAATTGATAATAAGAAAGAAAAGAAAGATAAAGAACTGCAGTATAAAGGTTATAGACCGACAAAAGAGAGAGTTAGAATAAAAGTTTCATACGAATTCAGTGGTATTATTCCTAGCAGAGAGGAGATAGAAGCGCAAGTGAAGACTTTTCTTCAAATGAAAAATTTAAGCAACTGACAAAATTCATCTAATCATAACCTACCATAAAATAATTTTATATTATTTTGGCTGTTTTCCATTACATGTCATAGAAAGTTTAATGATCGTCCTGCCTCTGAGTTTAGCTAAAAGACATTTTGATTCCTCAATATAAACAGGTGTAAAATGGATGAAATAAGAACCTTAATGAGATAAATCTAAATATTTAAAGTGAAGTCAAAGATTTAAGCAGGTTTCTTTGTCTTTAATTGGTCTTTATTAACTAATCATTTGGGGACGCGGCGAATTTCAAAAAAAATTGAGTATCCTCATTCGATATGAAAGATTGCGTACGCTCATTATCTGGTGGAAGAAGACTAAAAAAATGTAGACCGCAGGTGTGTAAACTACCCACGGTCTGCTTGTAGTTCGTTCTTATTTTGCATTTACTACATGTACTTATCTTATTAGAACCATTTTACGTGTTTCTACAAAATTCTCTGTTTCCAAACAATAAAAGTATATTCCACCAGCTTCTCCTGATGCATTCCATTTATAGGAATATGTACCAGCAGGCAAATTATCTGACACAATCGTAGCCACTTCTTCACCCAGGATATTATAGATCTTCAATGTGACTCGACTGGAATGGGGGAGATCAAACTTAATTGTCGTACTCGGATTGAAGGGATTAGGGTAATTATTTTCAAGTCTTACTCGAGTAGGAATTGGCATGACTAATTCAATTTCAGTCAGGTTTTCATATGGTGTATTTTGAACTGGTAAATAGACATCCCCCACACCAAATTTGAGACAGAAACCGGATAAATTATTTAGAGTTACTGAGGGTTTAATAATCACCCGTCTGCCAGCCAAACTTTGTAGATTTACATTAATTGTGCTATTTGAGGTAATATTAGTTGATATAGAGGCCGCCGGGTTGAGTACATTGATAATCTG
>CAYVKM010000090.1:0-14479 GCA_964452045.1 uncultured Calditrichaceae bacterium | reverse complement strand
TCTTTCCCAGACCATTATCTATTCAATGAATAGCGGTATATCCTGGACGACAGCACAGTCGGGTTTCTTTGGCGGAGGATTCTGGGGAACCTATATGTTGAGCCCGAATATCGGTTATGTGATTGGTGAAAATTCAATTTTCCAGCCGTTAATGGGGACGACCACTGATGGAGGTGCCAACTGGACCTTTTCTTCATTTTATCTAAATAATAATGAAGGCCGGGCTTATGATGTTATCTTTACCGACAACCAAATAGGTTATACAGCCTGCGCCGTCTGGGATGGCCGTGGCGCCATTGCAAAAACCACCGATGGTGGAACAAACTGGTCTACCCTCTTTTTCATTACGCCACTTTACGGGATCAATTTTCCTATCAGTAATGCCAGCCTGGTTGGTTATGCAGTAGGTGAATCAGGGACTATTCTCAAAACTACTGATGCCGGGACAAATTGGCAACCGCAGGTCAGCGGAACTTCTGAAGTTCTGAATGATGTATTCTTTTGGGATTTGGATTATGGATTTGCTGTGGGAAATGGGGGGATTATTTTAAAAACAGAAACTGGTGGTGAACCGCCAATACAAATTGCTCATCAAGAAAACAGAGATGTAGCAGGATTTGAGCTGATTGGAAATTATCCTAATCCGTTCAATGCCAGCACAATCATAAGATTTGATTTGTTTGTGGGAAGCACTGTAAACTTGAAGATTTTTAACATGCTTGGAGAGGATGTGGCCACACTTGTCTCTAACAGACTCTCTGCGGGCTCATATTCATACAAATGGGATGCAGCCAATCTGGCCAGTGGGGTCTACCTGTATCGTCTGGAAGCTCAAGAATTTGTAGAAACCAGAAAGATGATTTTGATGAAATAGTCTCAAATGATACTGCTTTTAAAAATATATGAATTTATTTAAAGAATATCATAACGGTAAATGGATCTTACATAAGACAATAGTTCTCTAATGAACTCACCCCCTAAACCCCTCTCTTTCAAAGAGAGGGGAAATAAAAGGGGGTGAGTAATTTAGATGTTAATCACTATTTTTTTTTGATTTAACTTTTCGCAAATATCATATGATACAAACTATAAATAGCCTCAAAGAAATAATTTCAGAACAAGCCGGTTTTCTCTTTGGAATTGGATAGCCGGCTTTTTATATGAACTACCGAAAAAATTACACACTATTTTGCACACACCCTTTTTAATAATCAAAGGAATTTTTATTTTAAAACTGTATTTAATCTCGTTATATTGTAATAAGAAAATTGATAAGGTCACAAAAATGTTAGATATACCAATTTATAATTTTTCAGAAGCTTCGCGCTATTTAAAAATCGCCAATGCAACTCTTCGTTCCTGGATACTAGGCAGGGACTACCCGAAAGGAAAAACTTCCGCCTTTTTTGAACCACTGATCGAATTGCCAGAAACCGAATCAAGATTGTTATCATTTAATAATCTAGTGGAAGCTTACGTTTTACGCTCTCTTCGACACAAACATATGGTATCTATGAAAGATGTTCGAACCGCCTTGGAATATGCTTTTTCAGATTTTAATATAAAAAGATTACTTTTAAACCAGGAGTTACGTACTGCGGCAGGAGAGTTATTTATCGAGCGATACGGCGAATTAATCAACCTATCCCGCTCCGGACAACTTGCTTTAAAGATGGCTTTCGAAAACCATCTACAACGTATCGAGTGGAAAAATGAGCTGCCTGCCCGAATATATCCATTTATTGATGCTGACAGTGAGAAAATTATTGCAATTGATCCTTCAATTCAGTTTGGCCGCCCGATTCTAATCAAAAAATGTATTTTAACCTCAATTATTGTAGATCGCATTGATGCTGGGGAATCGCCGGAGTACATTGCCAAAGATTATGATATTAATCCGAGTGATGTTGAATTGGCAATCAGGTATGAGCAAGCAGCCTGAGTACATCTTCTTTACCGACCGAAACCTGGGAAAACAATTCCCAAATGCTTTAAAAAGCGCTGGTATCAGAGTAGAAAAACATAATGATCACTTCGCAGACGATGCCAGGGATGAGGTCTGGCTGACCGAAATAGGAAAGAGGGGCTGGTATGCCATTACCTATGACCGAAGAATACGATATAAGCCAAATGAAAAAAACGCAGTTAAGAAATTTCGAGTAGGATTATTTGTTTTGGTTGGGAAACTTCCCATTTCCAAACTCGCCGAAAATTTTGTTTTAACGCTACCCAAAATACAAAATTTTATTGATAAAAATCCACGACCCTTTATTGCCAAAATATATCACTCATATAAAGAGAATAAGACCGGATCTGTGGAAATGTGGGAATCTTTCAGTAATCATTAATTCGAGATGACATTTCCTCAAACTTGCTTCACCTTCACAAAGCATCAAAATAAATAGTGAGTGATCCTGATTTTATGTAGCAACTACCCTCTCTTTATTATTCAGCCGAACTTTCCGGTCTAAAAGATTATGAATGCTGATATAGGCGGCCGGGATGAGCACCAGGGTTATCAGGGTGGAAACGGTCAGCCCGCCGATAACTGCCCGGGCCAAGGCAGCCTGGATCTCCCCGCCGGCACCGGTGCCAAAAGATAATGGCAGCATACCCAGCACGGTGGTACAGGTAGTCATCAGGATGGGCCGTAAGCGCCGCCGGCCGGATTGGATAACAGCATCCTTGATACTCAACTGTTGCTCCCGCCGCATCAGGTTGATATAATCCACCAGGACAATGGCATTATTCACCACAATCCCGATAAGCATCACAATCCCCATCAGGCTTTGGATATTCAACGTGGTGCCGGTGAGCAGCAGGGTGGGAACTACCCCGATGATCGCCAGTGGCACCGAGACCATCACGATCAACGGATCCAGGAAGCGTTCGAATTGGGCGGCCATCACCATATAGATCAGCACCACCGCCATCAAAATGGAGAGGATAAAATCGGTCTGGGCTTTCTGTTGTTCCTCATACTCTCCACTGAACACGATGGAATAACCTTTGGGCAGGGTAAAATCGCGAAGGTTGGTACGAACTTCATCCACCACATCCCCCAGGGCAGCACCGCTCTTGAGGTTGGCAGTAATGTAGGTAACGCGCTGTCCATCAATCCGTTCGATATCGGTCGGACTGCGTCTTGGTTCGGTGCGCACCACTGCCGAAACCGGCAAAATCTCCCCGGTACCGGATCGCACCGATACATTACTCAGGTCCAGCGCGCTCAGGCGATCCTCCGGCTGCAACCTCACCACAATATCAAATTCCTCTCCGCCTTCGCGGTACACCCCGGCCCGGCTACCCCCGACATTGGTCTGAATTACCTGGGCTACCTGGTTTACCGATAAACCGAGATCAGCAATCTTTTCCCGGTCCACGATCAGATTTTGCTCCGGGCGACCCTCCCGCCGGCTAATCTGAACATCGCTGATTTCCGGGACACTTTCCATCACTTTGGAAATATGTTTGGCCAGCTGATCTGCCAGGGCAAGATCGTATCCCCGCAATTGCAGCTCTACTGCCTGTCCGCCACCGGAACCAAACAGCCGCCGCAAAATCCACAGGCCAGATTGCGCTTCCACCCGTACTTCCCCGCCGGGAATTCTACCACTAACATTCTGCCGGATTTGATCGGCCAGGACAAAACTGTTGATGGTACGTTCGTCCACCCCCTTCAGAGCCAGTTCCACTTCCGCATCACCGGAACGGATTTCAATGCTGATGTGATCCACCTGATCCATCGGGGTGGTGCTGCGGACGATGCGTTCCAGTTCATGCAAATACTCATTCACCACCGCAATATTGGTCCCCTGGGCCATTTCCAGATCCACACTGATCTCATCGGCATCGGTCTGCGGGGCCAGTTCCACTGGGATCAACGGCCAGAGCAGAAAGGTGATCAGCAACAGAACACCGGTTATAGTGAATACAATCCTCCGATGCCGCAGGGCCTTTTCCAACAAATGGGTATAGCTTTCTTCCAGCCGCTGCAACCATCTCAGCCGGTGTGGTTTACCTCCTTTGCCATTTTTATTACCATTTTTGAAGCGCAGGAAGCGACTGCCTAGCATGGGCACCAGGGTCAGCGCCACCAGCAGCGAGCACATTAAAGCAAAAACCACCACCAGGGCCAGTTCTTTGAACAGCATCCCGGAAACCGTCTGCATGAAAACCACCGGCAGAAAGATGACTACTGTAGTGAGGGTTGACGCAATAATGGCGCCGGCCACCTGGCGGGTTCCGGTAAGCGCACTCTCCTCCGCCCCCTCCCCCTGTTCCCGCAGCCGCACAATATTTTCCAGCACCACAATAGCATTATCCACAATTAAACCAATACCCAGAGCCAGACCACCGAAGCTCATCTGGTTCAAGGTAAGATGATTAAAATACAGCAAACCAAAGGTGGCAATGATGGAAATGGGAATCGAGAGGGCAATGATAAAGGTGGTTGATCCATTCCGTAAAAACAGATAGAGGATAAAGATGGCCAGTAATCCACCCCAGAGGGCAGAGTTTTTAACGTTATTGATGGAATTCTGGATAAATTCACTCTGGTCGATAATCATCATCAGCTGCAAATCATCCCGTTCCTGGTTAATTTTCTCCATCACCTTGCGGGCCTCACGGGCCACTTCCACCGTGTTGGCACCGGACTGTTTCCGAATACCCAAACGCACCATGGGCAGGCCATCCACCTGAACCAGCCGATTAATATCCTGGAAGCCGTCCACCACTTCCGCCACATCATTCACCCGGATGGGCTTACCATCCACCATCGTGATAATGGTATTGCCGATTTCCTCAATGGATTGATATTCACCCTTGGTGCGGACATACATATCGCTGATCCCATCGCGCATGTCACCTGCCGGGAGAGTTACATTCTCCCGGATTAGGGTCTGCCGGATATCATTGGCGGAAAGCTGGCTGGAGGCCAGACGGTCCCGTTTCAACCTAACCTGAATTTCGCGATACACCCCGCCCCATACATCCACCGAACCTGCGCCGGGGATTTGCTCGAATTGCTGGGAGATTTCCCGTTCCAGAATCCGGGTTAGCTCTGCCATACCGCGGGGCGAGCGGGCGCCCAGAATGACCACCGGGAAATTATCCGGATCAAACTTCCACAAACGGGGGGATTCAACTTCCGGGGGAAAATCATCCCGGATGCGGTCCAGCGCGGCCCGGACGTCATTAGCTGCCTCATCAATATTCGTCCCCTGGGTAAATTGCATGGTCACCCGGCTTTGCCCTTCCGAGGAACGGGAACGAACCTCTTCCAGGTTCGGGACCCCGGCTATGGCATTTTCCACCCGGTCGGTAATTATTTTTTCGATTTCCTCCGGACCGACATTGGGATAATTAGTCCGGACGGTGAGCATTGGATATTCGATCTGCGGCAGCAAATCAACCGGTAAAAAACGAAATCCCATGATGCCCAGAACAATGATGATCAAAAAGACCATGGTCGTGGCAATGGGACGTTTAACGGATAATTGAGTAATTGTCATAGGTTATTCTGCCATACTATTTTTAAACCCGGTTGAAGCCGTATCGCTTGCAACCTCACGTTGTTTCTTCACCAGTCCCTCCATCAGATCCTCCCGCTGTAATAGCTGCAGCTTTTCCACCCACAGACGTTTCACCGGACGAACCCTGGCTTTTCCTTCCTCACCACCCAGAAGATTCTGTCCCAGGGTGATTACCCATTTGCTCTCATCCACACCCCGGATTCCGGCTTCCATGCGTCCCTTGGCAACCACCTCTACCGGTACAAATTGAAAATCCACCGGATCGCTGAGCGCCATGGTTTGGTCGGTCTGCCCGCTGACCACCAGCTCGCGGTCAAATGTCGCCTGGGTAACATAAACTCCGGTTACTCCACTGTTCGGATTTTCGTATAGGGCGCTGAGTGGCACCAGGGTAGCTTGTTCGCTCTCACCATAAAAAACGTCTACCGTAACAAACATACCGGATTTAAGCGCCCGGTCCGGATTGGCCAGGTCTATCTCCGCCTCAGTGCTGTGGGAAATTGGATTCAGAAAGGGAGAGATGCGTGATAATTTCGCCTCGATGATTCCCGTCGGTGAGTGCTCATTCACGATCTCCACCCGCTGGCCTTCCTTAATATAATTGAGCATCCGGTCCGTCAACACCACCTTAACCCGGACATTCTCTAATTGTCCCAGGGTAAACAGGCGGGTGCTCCCGGTTACCAGCATGCCTACTTCTGCATTCCGATTGCCAACACTACCGGTGATTGGGGAACGAATGAGGGTCTGAGAGAGTGTTTCATTCCGCTCTTCTACCGTGGCATTTTCCTGCTCCACCCGGGCTTTGGCCAGGGACACATCCGCTTCAGCCGAAATTGCCCGGGTTTGGGTCATTTCCAGCTCGCTGGAACTGGTGAGTCCTTTTTCGGCCAGGGTTTCGATACGTTTTAACTCAGATTGTATCTCGTTCAATCGGGCTTCGGCCTGTTTCAGCTGGGCGACCGCGATCTGGTATCCGGCAGTGGCCTGTTTCAGCCGCTCCTGAAATTCCTTATCTCGCAGGCGCACCAGGGGATCTCCCTTTTTTACCATATCGCCATTCTTCACATACACCTCAACAATAACTGCACTTACCTCGGGATAGATGGCGATCTGGTTCCTGGCTTCCACGATGCCGCTCAAGCGCTGGGTCAAAGGCAGACTCCCGTACCTGGCCTGTACGGCTTCCACCGCGGGAATGATCTGGCCGGGAAGATTATCGCTCGACCCGGACTGACCGGAGCAAGAAAGAAGACCAAGGGTGACTCCTATGAGAAGGAATTGAATGATAAAAACAATTTTTTTCTTTTTTAAATTGACAATACTAATTCTCATAAATTTCCGCTTAATTTTAGGGTATTCTGTTTTGTAAGATGTAAACTGCTCTTCCTGAAATAACTTGTTAATATTTAAAACTTCTATGTCATATTTCAAAAGTATACTAAGTAATTCGTATTTTTTCAATTAAAATCGCAATTAGTTTTTAAATGTGGAGAATGCTGGTTTGTTTCCAGGATCAGATCGCCCGAATTCCATTTGATCCTTTTCTGATCTCTTTGTATCTTCTGATCAGAATAAAATCAACTTTTAATGACCCAAACAAAACAATAATCGGAGGTTATGTATAATGGATAGATTTTTGATAGAAGTTCCCCACGAAGCAGAAACCGTAGCATGTGCCCGGGCAGTGGAAATACTGCTCAAGACCGGTTCCCATTTTCTTTCCCATGCCGAGTGGGGTTGTATGGACGGGGTGCACAAAGGATGGATTATCCTGGAAGCGGAAAATAAAGAACAGGCCAGGAACATGCTCCCGCCGGCCTACCGGCATCAGTCAACCGTGGTAAAACTCAATAAATTTACCCTGGAGCAAATCGACCAGATTCTGTTGCACCATACTTCCTGATTTTCTCAATTGATGAAATACGATTATTTGGATTCCATCTGCAGAGTATGTTTACAAACCTTTCTTTGCGGGAGGAATGTTATATATAACCTCGGTTATATTGATTTCGCTTTTTCACGATTTGAAATTGGAATATCGGTCTTGTTAACCGACATCTTTACAGTAGAAAAATTAAGTTGTGCCCTGGTTTAAAATAATCTACATAATTAGTACTTAATTTTACCCTTGTTAGCTTGAACAGCATTAATTAGTTTTTAATTAATCAAATTATCTGGGATGGATTTTAGACTGAGCGATGCTTCTACTAATAATAAAGGAGGGAACAATGTTTATCATTAGGCTTTGCATCACCATTTTCTTGATCAGCTGTTTATGGGCAGGAAGCCTTTTCGCGGATTTCTCTAATTTTACCAAGGATACCACAATTTTAAGATCGCCTAATAATCAGGCAGATTACCTCATTATTTCAGCGGATAGCTTTCAATCTGCAATTTCTCCTTTGGTAACACACCGGGAAAATCAGGGTCTGACCGTTCGGTTCGCAGACATTAATCAAATCTACCTGGAATTTGGGGATTCGCTGGTAAATGCCAAAAGAATAAGGCATTTGGTAAGCTATGCGATCGAATACTGGCAACCCCCGAAGCCAAAATATTTACTGATTGTCGGAGATACCGAAATTATTCCCTCTTACAAATTGCCATCAAGTCTGGCTTCTATTGGTGAGGATAGTGTCTCAATCGACGAATGGTTTTCCATTAATCAATTTGATACCAACAATGTAACAGATATCGCCATCGGAAGAATTCCGGCTTCAACTGTCGATCAGGCTGAACTGGCAATATCCCGGACTCTATTTTTTGAGAACAATTTAGTACTCAGCGATTACACCCGGGATTTCCTGGTGCTAGCGGATTCTTTTGATGTTAGCAGTCAAATATTTGAAGATATGGCAAATCAATTTATCGATATAATTGAACCACATAATTTCAGAATTTCAAGGATAGACATAAGGAAAACATCTGCATACCATGGTACCATTAATGATTTTATTAGTCAAATAAATGATGGCGTACTTTTTATTAACTTTTTTGGATTCGGAATTGAAAAATTTTGGTCCCAAGATACCTTTTTTACGGCTAATGATGTGGACAGCCTGGAAAATAATGATTTCCCCTGTATCGTAATAACCACGGCCAGACAAAATTTTGATTCTGACGATGATAGTACCATCGCGGAGAAGCTTTTATTTAATCCTCCGGGTGGTGCATTAGCTGTTTTTGCTTCCAGTGGGGAATGTTATTTGAATGCTGCAAAAAACATAATTTTTAACTTAATTGAATTCATACTAAATAATCCGGATACAACACTTGGTAGATCAATTTTACAGGTAAAGAAAAATTATGGCTCACCATTAACATCAGACCACACCCTGCGGCGGTTTACTTTTTTGGGGGATCCTGCCTTAAAATTACCTGCTGACTTTTTATCCGGCTTAAATACCCCAATAGACAATAATGTTAAGGCTTTTAGATTGAAACAAAATTACCCAAACCCATTCAACCCGAGTACCACTATTGAGTTCGATCTGCCAAAGACCAGTAAGGTAACATTAAAGATATTCAACATTCTCGGAGAGGAAGTGGCTACGCTTGTTTCAGAGAGACTGTCTGCGGGCTCATACTCTTACGAGTGGGACGCACCCAACTTAGCCAGTGGTGTTTATCTGTACAGGCTGCAGGCGGGGGACTATATCGAGACGAGGAAGATGGTTTTGATGAAATAGTATATATTATAAAATTGAATTGCATTAAGCCAGTTGTCTTAACGGCGACTGGCTCCTTTAATTTTTTCTCGTTCTTTTTTGACAAAGTTGATTCAGGCTACTTATCTTTATTTCTTGCCGGTTTTCAATCACATCTTTTCCTCAAAACGAATTTTTCATTCTTTAATAAATATTATCACAAAGATGCATTTATTGGGTGATATCATAAAATATTTTAATCTATTTACTAAAATATTGTTCTTCTTCAAGTATAAATTTTCTCAATCTTCATAAATATTCTTGACAAAACAGACAATATTCATTATTTTGGATCGTTGCTTACAGAAATGATACCTCGTCCAGGGAACGGGGTATACGATTATGTGGCACATGATGGTTTTCATCTCTTCTACCTTCTGATATTCAGAAAATCCAACTTCCCGGGTCATTAGTTTAATAAAGTATCAAACCTGTTAATACTTTGACTTCTCGGCCACTATGATTCATTTTCTTAATTATACGATTTCATTTTAATGGAAAGGAGATGTCTATGTCCGTTAAAAACTCCATATCCCGCAGGGAATTTTTGAAGTGGGCAGCTGCAGCTCCGGTATCGGTTAGCTTCCTGCCGAGGCTGGCTCTGGCCTTACAGGATGCGATACAGGAATATCCCATTATCTGGCTGCAGACTTCAACCTGCAGTGGCTGTTCAGTTTCTGTGATTAATACCATCCACCCCAGCATTAAGAACGTAATCCTGGAACAGGTCCTCCCGGGACACAAACTTATTTTAACCTATCATGGCACCCTTATGGCAGCTACCGGTTCTCTCAGCACAGACACTGCCCGTCAAACCGCTGAAAAATACCAGGGAAAATATGTCCTGGTGGTTGAAGGTGCTATACCTACAAAATCCGACGGAGCTTATGGTTCAATTGGCGAAGAGAGTGGAAAACCGGTCTCCATGCTGCAATGGATAGACTTCCTGGGCAGGAACGCCATGGCCACCCTTACCGTAGGGACCTGTGCCGCCTATGGCGGCCTTCCTTCTGCAGCACCGAATCCCAGTGGAAGTAAAGGCGTCTCTGATGTTTATCAGATGCTGAATATTACTACTCCAGTAATCAATATTCCCGGCTGTCCCTCACACCCGGACTGGTTTATCGGCACGGTAGCAAAAATTTTGCTCTATGGAATGCCAACCGCCAAGGAGCTCGATGAATTCGGGCGTCTTAAACTCTTCTTCAGCCGAACAGTGCACAACCATTGTATAAACCGTGATTATCTGGATGATGGTATTATGGCCGAGAAATTCGGTGATGAAGGATGCCTTCTGGAGCTGGGATGCAAGGGTCCTTTTACCCGGGCAGATTGCCCCATCCGGCAATGGAATGGCAGTGTAAACTGGTGTATCAATGCTGGAGCTCTCTGCATCGGTTGTACCGAAAAGGGCTTTCCCGATGAACATTCACCTATTTTCCAGAGGAGGTAACCACAATGGCAACTGTAAATCAAACCATCTCAATTGATCCAATGACCCGTATTGAGGGACATATAAAGATTGAGGCAGCAATAGATAACAAAAAGGTGGTGGATGCCAAATCGGAGGGAACACTCTACCGTGGATTCGAACAGATTCTGATTGGCCGTGAACCGGTGGATGCAGTACAGATTACCCAGCGTTTCTGTGGCGTCTGCCCAACACCCCACGCTATCGCCTCCTCCCAGGCCCTGGATGACGCTTTTGGTATTACACCCCCTGACAATGGTCGAATTATTAGAAATATCATGCAGGGAGCAAATTCGATTCAGTCGCATGTATTGCATTTTTATCACCTGGCTGCCCTGGACTACTTTGAGGGGCCGGAAGTTCCGCCATTTATTCCACGATACGAAGCGGACTATCGGGTTCCTAAAGCAGTGCGTGATGCACTTACCGACCACTATATCCAGGCCTATCAAACCCGGCTCAAAGCCCACGAGCTGTGTGCTATATGGTCCGGCAAAATGCCTCATATGGCATCGATTGTTCCGGGAGGCGTTACCATCCGGCCCCGAATTGACAACATTACCACCTCGCTCTGGCGTCTAAAAGAACTCTCCGATTTTATCGATAACGTCTACCTTCCGGATGTAATAACCCTGGCCCAAATCTACCGCGAGTATCTGCAAATTGGATCTGGCTGCGGAAATTTACTGGCCTACGGTCAATTCGATCTTGATGCGAACCCGGATGTTACCAAGCGCAAAAGGCTCTTCCCCATGGGGCGAATTACCGATGGCAAGCTGGAAAAAGTAGATCCCAAAAAGATTACCGAGGACATCAAATATTCCCACTACGACTTGCCTAGCCATGTCCATCCGTCCAGGGGAGAAACTAATCCCAATCCGCAAAAACCAGTTGCCTATAGTTGGTTAAAAGCACCTCGTTATGATGGTCGGGTATATGAGGTTGGTCCACTAGCCCGACTTAAAGTTACTTATGCCAGCCAAACCAATCCCAAATTAAACCAATTAGTTAATGAAACTCTGACCACATTGCAGATCGGGCAGGAGGCCCTGTGCTCGGTAATGGGTCGGCATCTTGCCCGGGCAATTGAGTGTAAAATTATTGCCGATGAAATGTCCAATATGATCTTGCAGGTAAAACTGGACCAACCAGTTTGCACGGATCATCAGATTCCCAAATCTGCCGAAGGCATGGGGCTTTGGGGTGCAGCCCGGGGAGCGCTTGGTCACTGGATAAAAATTGAGGACCATAAAATTGCCAGATATCAGGCGGTGGTTCCGACCACCTGGAACGCCTCGCCCAAGGATGATAAGGATCAACCCGGTCCGGTAGAGCAGGCCATGATCGGATCTGTGGTAGAAGATAGTGACAATCCCTTTGTTCTGGCAAGAATCGTCCGCTCTTTCGATCCCTGTCTGGCCTGTGCCGTTCATTTAATGGAACCGGGAAAACCGGTGAAGCAATTTAAAATACTGTAAGGAGACGACGGCACCAAAATAAACACATTGATCATCCACAAAACCTTATGTCTGAAAAGAATATTCTCGTCCTGGGCCTGGGAAATCTCTTGCTTTCTGATGAGGGGGTGGGCATCCATGTTATCCGGGAACTCCAGAAAAGATCGCTACCCAAAAACATTTTATTGATGGATGGTGGTACAGGCGGGTTTGAGTTAATTCGATATTTCCCTGGCAGGGAGAGGGTAATCATCATCGATGCAATGAAGTCTGAGCAGAAACCGGGTTCCATATTTCGCATTACCCCGGAAGAGCTTGATTTATCGGAGTCTCACCCCTACTCATCGCATCAGGGCGGTTTGTCCGAGCTATTGAAAGAAATTATCAACCTGAATCCCATGCCCGAAATTATCATCTATGGAATTGCTGTGGGAGAAATCGGACAATATAACATGAACCTGAGCCGGGATGTGAAAAGGGCAATCCCGGCTTTGATTTCTCTTATAATCCGCGAATTAGAGAATGGTATGAACTGAACGCATCTAATTACGGTACATTGGTATGTGTTTGAAAGTTCTTTTATCTGCCCGTTATCTTTAAACCTTTCTGGTTAACCGAAGAGTTCTGTTGGAATTTTTCAACCTTACCGGCCAGGCTCACCATATTTTAATAATTTTTGTACCCCTTTATTTTTCATCCCTATAAATTTGGATTTGTTAAAATGACCATATTTCCGGGTATTCGGATTTTATTTTCTCTGAATTTTAAGACATATTATGAAAACCGGCCTGCTTAACTTTAGCGTTAAAATAATTCTGGACGACCGGACCGCGGTTAAATTTAAAATTGAATCCAGCCGGGTTCACGCCCAGAAAATAAGCCTTGGAATTTTTCCCCAGACTTTCTGGAAGTTTGATCCCCCGGTAGGCATTTCCCTTTCCCTGTCACTGTTCTTCGCCCACGAAACCGCAGAGATCAATAAAGGATTACTGAACATTATTCTGGCCTCGATTGGTGACTGTTCAACTTTCAATGATTTAACCGAGAAGCTGGAGAAGGAAATTACCGGTCAGCTGAACGATTTTCTAAATAAGAAAAGCGCCAAATACTATACCCTGGACGAGATCGTGGAAATATTTAATACCCCCAAAGAGGTTCAGGAGATCATTCAGGTGTATGGAACCGCTCTGATGGCCAATTTCAAGACCAGAAAGCTGGTGGCACCATTGTCCAGCTTACCCTATCCCCGGGAACAAATTGAGGGTGCTCTGAAAGAGGCTTTGCAGATAACCAAAAGCGAGAAACGAAAAAGGAAAATAAATGATTTGCTGTTCTGGCTGAACTTCTTCCTTCCGCAGGAGACAGTTCCGGAAGATCAACAGCAAAACGCAAAATTGTGGGCTAAATTGATTAAAGAAGATAAAAAAATTTACATTGACGCAAAAAATTTTTTTAACCGGAATCCCAAATTTATTCAGGAATTCTTTGCCGGAAAGAAAAGATAGCATTATTTTGCTAATGAGACTTTTCCCTGTTTATGATTTCAAAATCCGGATCGTTCGCATCCCGCAACCCTTTTCCGGAAAAGGATAACTATTAAATAGTAAATTAAGGAGCATGTTAACATGTCAGATTCATCGATAGATATTATTCAATTTTCAAACAAATCATCACAGGATAAAAAATTATTAAGGGAATTTGTCGATTTTCACTGGTCACATTATCGGGACGAGCCCAGATTTATCCCTTTGCTGGACTATGAATTTCTGGGATTCAAGCTGCTGGGAGTAACCGGCTATTTCGAGCCGCATCATTTATTTTTCAAGCATGGCAGAATGTCCTTCTTTCTTGCCCGGCGAAACGGCCAAACCGTTGGACGAACCTGCGCTTTCGTCAATGACGATCATAACCGGCATCACAAGGATAGGGTAGGATTTTTCGGATTTTTCGAATCCATTAACGACCAGGCCGTAACCAACGCGCTGCTGAACGCCGCCGGTCAATACCTCAAATCCGAAGGGATGACCGCCATGCGCGGCCCTCAAAACCTGCCGGTTAATGAGGCCACGCCCGGAGTGCTCATCGAGGGCTTTGATGCAATGCCAATTATTTATTACCACTTCAATTATCCATATTATGCGGACCTGCTTCGCCAAAATGGAATGACTGTAATCAAAAATGTGGTGGGAATCGACATGCCGGTTAACACACCGGTGGAAGATCGTTTCATCAGGATGTCCGAAAAGGTAAAAAAAAGATTTGACATAACCGTGGAAACATTCACCCGCAAGCGATTTAAAGTCC
>CAYVKM010000089.1:14618-15053 GCA_964452045.1 uncultured Calditrichaceae bacterium | reverse complement strand
TTTCTAACCTGATCCTGGCTGATGAAATAAACCGATCTCCGGCAAAAGTGCAGAGCGCCTTGCTGGAAGCCATGCAGGAACGTCAGGTGACGATTGGCGACACCACTTATCCGTTGGAACAGCCGTTTCTGGTAATGGCCACCCAGAACCCGATTGAACAGGAGGGTACCTATCCACTCCCGGAAGCCCAGGTGGACCGGTTCATGCTGAAATTAAACATCATCTATCCCAAGAAAGATGAAGAACTGGAAATAATGCAGCGGATGACCAGCGGACAGGCAATTAAAATAAATCCGGTGGTGAAACCTGAAGATATCCTGAAAGCCCGGCAGGTGGTGAATGAAGTGTATATGGATGAGAAAATAGATCGCTACATTGTCGATATCGTATTTGCTACCCGCAGTCCGGAAGAATATGGTCTCACCGATATCACCC
>CAYVKM010000089.1:0-14608 GCA_964452045.1 uncultured Calditrichaceae bacterium | reverse complement strand
TCTAAAATTAGCGGCAAAAGCCCATGCGTTTCTGAGACGCCGCGGCTATGTGACTCCGGAAGATATAAAAGCCATTGGGATGGATGTATTGCGTCACCGGATTATTGTTACCTATGAAGCCGAAGCGGAAGAAGTAACCTCGGAAGATGTAGTCCGCAGAGTATTAAATCATATCGAAGTGCCATAAACTTATAATTTAAGTTATCCTTTGAGTTAATGACTTTGAAGCAGGAGTCTGTCTGAATTTTTATAATGTCTTAACTTGATAAGTTGATTCAAACAATGGAAACCAAAGAACTACTTAAAAAAGTCCGGCAAATTGACCTCAGTATTAGAGGAGTGGTGAATGAGGTTTTTGCCGGGGAATATCATTCGGTCTTTAAAGGACGGGGAATGGAATTCGCAGAAGTCCGCGAATATCAGGCGGGAGATGATGTCCGGACCATTGATTGGAACGTCTCAGCCCGCATGAATCATCCTTACGTCAAAGTGTTTGATGAAGAGCGCGAGCTTACGGTAATGATCCTGTTCGACGCCAGCTCCTCGGAAAGTTTTGGCAGCCGAAACCAGATGAAGGGTGATGTGGCCATCGAAATTGCTGCCCTGCTCGCTTCATCGGCCATTCGCAACAATGACAAGGTCGGTCTGATTATTTTTAGTGATACCATCGAAAAATTTGTCGCTCCGCGAAAGGGACGAAAACATATTCTACGGGTTATCCGGGAATTACTCTACTATTCTGCCATGCGCGAGGTGGAAAGAGCCTCCCAGACTAATATTGCGGTGGCGCTGGAATACCTGAACAAAATTCTGAAGCGGCGGTCTACCGTCTTTTTGATCAGCGATTTTATGGCCGAGAGCTTTAGTAAGGATTTGCAAATAGCAAATCGCCGGCACGATATCGTAGCCTTGCGATTAATCGATCCGCTGGAAGAACAGCTTCCGGGTGTTGGTCTGCTGGAGCTGGAAGACCTTGAGACCGGGGAGACCATCCTGCTGGATACGTCGGTAAACGAAATCCGGGATTCGATTACCCAGAACGCCCTGTCGGATAAAACCGGACTGGAGAAATTATTCAAATCAATCGGGGTGGATTATATTGATATCTATACTCATGAATCCTATATCAAACCCCTGACCAGATTTTTCCGGATTAGGGCAAAACGATTTCATTGATATGATATTTTTTAAAAAATTTGGGAACAGTGCAAAAAAAGGATTGTGTAAAGGACAAATGAAAAACAGTTTTGGAAAATTTCAGAGTCAAATTGTCTACCTGTTGATCTTAGTATTTTTATTGATTGTTGGTTGTGAATCGAAGGAAAAGGCCAATATCCCGGCTGCTAAAAAAAGGGAGCTGGCAAATGTATATTACAATCAGCAGTTGTATCAGCAGGCGGTAGACGAATATACCGATTATCTGACCAGATATCAGCTTGATGAAAAAGAGCAGGCAAATATCACCTATAGGGTGGCCAATATCTATTTCGAACGGCTGCACGATTATGAAAATGCCCTGGCCTATTATCTGCGCCTGAAATACCTTTATCCCAATTCAAATTTACAGCAGGAATCCAATAAAAAAGTGGTAGAATGCCTGGAACGGTTGAAGCGTTCTACCGACGCCCAGCAGGTGATCGAGCAGACGGCTGCCCTGGATGAATCGCAAAAACCGCAGAGCCGGCCGGGTGAGGTTATCGCCAAAATCGGCGAGCGGGAATTTACCAGCGGTGATTTGCAGTATGAATTGAATCGTCTGCCTGTATATATGCGCGAACAAATAAGTAACAAGGATCAAAAAATTGATTTTTTGAAAAGTGTTATTGCCCAGCAATTATTGTACGATTCTGCCAAGCGTAAAGGTTTGGATAAGGACAAGGATGTGCGAGCCGGATTGCTGGAAGCAGAAAAATCGTTGATGGCCCAGAAACTTCTGGAAGAGGAAATCAGTAAAGAGATAAATCTGGATAAATATTCCAATGCCGATGTTGAATTTTACTATAAGGCGAATAAAGATAAATATGCCGAGAAAGATGATAAGGGCAAAGTAAAACGGATTAAGCCTTTTGAAGAGGTTCAGCAACAGGTTGCCCAGGATTTTGTTCAGGAAAAGCAACAGGAAGCCTATAACCGTTTAATTGAGCGATTAATGCAGGCAGAGCAAGTAAAGATTTATGCCGAAAAATTTAATTAATCTGAAAGTCTGGTCAATAAAAGCGTATCTACTGCCCGTTTTTTTCGGGTTGATATTGATTACGTCAGGCCTAGTGGCCCAATCCCTGATCCGGGTGCAGGCAGAAGTGGATAAATCCGTGATCACCATCGGAGACCGGATTACCTATACCCTCACCATCCAGCATGAGAAGGGACTTCATATCGAACAACCCGGTCCGGGGGCAAATCTGGGTCAGTTCGAAATAAAGGATTATCATATTGAAGATCCGGTAGAAGAGAACAATCTGGTCACCCAACAGTTTAAATATGAAATTTCGGTATTTGATACCGGAAGATTTGTCATTCCCCCGTTTCCGGTCGCTTTCAGCGAATCGGATACCTCCCGTAAGTATCAGTTGATCCAATCTGAACCTATTGAGATTTTTGTCAAGAGCGTTTTAACTTCGGAAGATGCTGAGATTAAAGATATTAAACCGCCCATCACTATTCCCTTCAATTACCGAAGATGGATCCTGTATGGTGCGGCAGGATTGTTGATCCTCGCCGGGACACTTTTGGTGCTCTATATCATCCGCCAGCGCAAGCGGGGAATCCCTCTGTTTAGGAGGGAAGTTATCCGTCCGGCCCATGAGATTGCCCTGGAAGCCCTGGTCGAACTTAAGCAAGGGTGGGAAAAGATGCTGGAAAACGGTGAACACAAATTACTGTATACCCGGCTCTCGGAAATTATGCGGCAGTATCTGGAGAATCGTTTTTTCGTGCAAGCGCTGGAAGGAACCACCTACGAAATTGTTGAATCGTTAAAAGACTTGGAATTATCCCGGGAGACGGAGCAACAGGCACAGGAAATTCTGGAATTGTCCGATCTGGTAAAATTTGCCAAGTATATTCCGCAAAAGGATGAGACGCAAAGTATTTTCGAAAAGATCGAACAATTCATTGAAGAAACGAAAATTGTTTTTGAGCCGGTAGAAAATAAGATTGAAGTGGATGCATCGGAAGCGGTCAAATCCACCGATAAGACAGAATTGGTCACTGAGGAATAAAGAGTAATACAATGAGAAAAATGAACGAATCAAAACTAATTAACAAAATTAACACATTAAAACGACGGAGGACATACCGTGATTGAGGTGAAAGAACTGACACGTTATTACGGCGAAACCAGAGCGATACATAATGTGTCCTTTGATGTACAAAAAGGAGAGGTGTTGGGCTTGTTGGGGCCGAATGCCGCCGGTAAAACCACCACCATGAAAATTCTGACCTGCTACATGCCGCCCACCTCGGGCAGCGCCACGGTTGGTGGTTTTGATATCTGGGAACAGCCTATGGAAATTAAGCAGCGGATCGGGTATCTGCCGGAAAATCCGCCGCTGTATAATGACTTACGGGTCACAGAATATCTTGATTTTGTCAGTAAGGTTAAAGGAGTCCCATCGGATAAACGACAGTCTGCCATCGACACTTCCATCGAAAAGGCAGCCCTGCAGTCTGTTCAGCGTCAGGTGATCGGAAGCCTTTCCAAAGGATTTCGCCAACGGGTTGGTCTGGCGCAGGCTCTATTGAACGACCCGGAGATCCTGGTGTTGGATGAACCAACCGTTGGCCTGGATCCGCGGCAGATTATTGAAATCCGGGAATTGATTAAAAATCTGGGCGGCGATCACACTATTATTCTGTCTACCCATATTTTACCGGAGGTCGAAATGACCTGTGGACGCGTAGTGATCATAAATGAAGGGGAAGTGGTTGCGGAAGATACACCCGGAAATTTAACCCGACGTCTCAAGGGTCAGGAACGTACGGTACTGGAAGTCGAAGGGGATGAGAAAACTACCAGTTCTGTTCTGCAGGGATTCAGCGAAGTGACCAAAGTGGATAAGAAAAAGTTGGCCACCGACAACCGGTTTAAATATATCCTGGAAACCGGCAGCGATATCCGCCGGGATCTGGCTAAAGCCCTGGTAGATAAAGGTCTGGGTCTCTATGAACTTCGCAGCGAAGCCTACTCACTGGAAGAAATATTCCTGCATCTGACCACCAAAGAGGAGGTGTCTTAACATGAAAAAAACATATGCCATTTTTCAAAAAGAGATAAAACATTTTTTCTATTCACCTATTGCTTATATCGTTATTGCGGCTTTTGCCTTAATTACCGGCATCTTCTTTTACCTGTATCTGAGCAGCTTTGTGGAAGCGGCATTTATGGATATGGTCCGCTCTCAACAGTTCCGGACCGCACCGCAGCGCTTTAATATCAATCTACAGCTCATTCGACCCTATTTCTGGAATCTGGCACTCATTTCACTTTTTGTGCTGCCTCTGGTGACCATGAGACTTTACTCTGAGGAGAAAAAATCTGGTACGGTAGAACTGCTTTATACTACCCCGCTCTCAGTAACCAATATAGTTCTGGGTAAATTTTTTGCCGGAATCGTATTCTATATTATCATGCTTATACCTACTATGTTGTTTACCGGTTTACTCTTTATTTACGGCAGCCCGGAGCTTGGACCGGTTTTATCCGGTTATCTCGGGCTCCTTTTATTGGGGAGTGCATTTATCTCGGGTGGACTATTTATTTCGTCCCTGACTGAAAACCAGATTATTGCCGCAATCGGTGGATTTGGCTTGTCGCTTCTGCTCTGGGTTATCGGTTGGGCGGCAAATTTTTCCGGACCCGGTCTGGCGGGGGTGTTAAACTATTTATCGATCATAAACCATTTTGAAGATTTCGCCCAGGGCGTCATCGATTCCAAAAATATTTTCTATTACCTGTTATTCTGCACGATGGGAGTTTATCTCACTCTGAAATCAGTGGAATCAATTAAATGGCGCTCCTGATCGGAGAATAAGAATTATTAATTTATGATGAAAAAAATTGAAAATATCAGGAGGAAAGAGAATAAATGAAACGATATGTAAACATAGCCCTGATTGTTGGTATTGTTCTTTTCCTTTATAGCTTTGTCAACTTTTCCCTGAATCAGATATGGGATTGGGTGTCAACCATCTCATTGATTCTGGGTGTGCTAATCAGTGCGGTATCAATTTATTACCGGCTGCAATTTCGTCAGAAAAAGATGAGCATCCGTACCATCAAATATGGTGCAAATTCCTTACTTTCGGCCCTTATCGTATTTGGCATCATAATTCTGGTTGCCTTTATTACCGACCGGCATAATGCCCGTGCAGATCTCACATCCCAGGGATTGTACAGCCTGGCCGAACAAACCAAATCTGTTTTGAACGATCTGAATAAGGATGTAACGATTTATGCGTTCTATAAAAAGTCCGACGAGACCATGGCAAAAGACCTGCTGGAGGAGTACGCTTTTCGTTCAAAACATATTAAATATGAATTCGTCGATCCGAACCAGAAACCGCAACTGGCCCGGCAGTTTAATGTGACCCAGTATAATACGGTGGTGGTGGAAAGCGGTAACAAGAAGGAAACCCTGGATGAATTGAGCGAAAGCAACCTGACCAATGCGATTATCAAAGTGACCCGGGAACTGGATAAAGTTATCTATTTTCTGCAGGGACATGGTGAGCATGGCATTGACGATACCGGACAGCAAGGTTATCAGACTGCAGTGGACGGAATCAAGAACGAAAATTACCAGGTGAATAAGCTTAATCTTGCCCAGGAAAAGCATATTCCCAAAGATTGCTCGGTGCTCATCATCGCCGGCCCAACCAGTAATTTTTTCCCGTTTGAGCTCGATACCCTGAAAAAGTATGTGGATGATGGCGGTAAGTTAATGGCCATGGTCGATCCCATGGTGAATACCAATATTATTCCGTTCCTGGAACAATACAAAGTGAAATTGGGAGATAACCTGGTGGTGGATGCCTCCGGTGTCGGTCAGTTATTTGGCATGGGACCGGAAATACCCCTGGTGAGTAAATATGAAGATCACGATATGTTTAAAGATTTTGGCGTGATGACCTTCTATCCCAGGGCGCGGGCAGTGGAAACCAGTACTGAGGGCGAAAGTGGTTTTACCCCGACGGTACTATTTAAAAGTTCGGCGAGCAGCTGGGCGGAATCCGATTACCAGAATCGCAATGTCGGTTACAATGCGGATAAGGATATCAAAGGGCCGGTACCATTGGCCGTAGTTTCCACCAAAACGGTGGGCAATAATAAGAAAGCAGAAGTGATGGTGATCGGGGATTCGGATTTTGCGGACAATGCCTACATCAAAAATTCCGGCAATTACGATATGTTTTTGAATATGGTCAACTGGATGGCGGAAGAAGAGGATATGATTACCATCCGGCCGAAAGAGATCAATGACAGTCGGGTGAGTCTGACTGCCAAAGACAGTAAGGTTATTCTTTACCTGAGCGTCATCGCACTGCCGCTGCTCATCGTCATTGGCGGGGTAACGGTCTATTTTAAAAGACGATAGTTAATGCTGGATGAAATTTAATCTGAAAAATCCAATGGCAATGAAGTATTCCGGAGGAAAGAAATGAAAATCAGAAACACGGTGATTCTTCTGTTTGTTTTTGCCGTACTGGCAGGATATGTCTATATCGTGGAAGTGAAGCAGCATTCGAAAAAGGAAAAAGCTGAGGAGCAGGCTAAACAAGTCTTCACCATCCCGAAAGACAGTGTGGATGTATTGCAATTCCACAATATAAATGGTAGCTTTTTCTTGAAAAAAGTAAACGGTGAGTGGGAAATCCAAAAACCCCTGGAAACCGAGGCCGATGGAAGCACCGTAAACTCAATGCTCACTTCATTATTTGGTGCCAAAAAAGAAAATGCCTTTGGGGTTCAACCGAAGGAGTTAGCCCAATATGGATTGGGTAGCCAGTCAGTGGTCGTAAAGGTAGGAGATCATCAGGGAGAGCAGGATTCTCTGAGGTTTGGCGATAAAACCCCGGTTGGTGCGAATGTCTTTGCCACCAGAAGCGATACCTCATTATTTACCGTCAGCCAGAGTATCAAAAGTCAGTTTGAGAAAAAATTGTTTGATATCCGGGATAAAAAAATGCTCCATTTCCAGCGGGCGGATGTCCGGACAATTACCATCAAAAATCCGCACGCGACTATTAATATTGATAAAGATGGCGGTTCGGACTGGCTGTTAAAAAATATCGACCGTCCCGCAGATAACTCCAAAGTCAGCAGCCTGTTAAGTAAACTGGAAAATAACCGGGTGAAAGCTTTTGTGGATGAGGACGGCAAGGAGCTGAGGAAATTCGGATTAACCCGACCGGCTTTCCAGGTAACTTTAGCTCTGGGGCAGGATATGGGTCAGAGAGATCTGATGATCAGCCATAAGATAAATGGCAAATATTATGGCAAGGATGAAGACCGAAAACCAATTTTCGAGATTGATTCCTCCCTGGTGAAGGACTTGGAAGAAAAGGCGACTGATTTCCGCAGTAAAGATCTGGCATCCTTTAACCGAAGTGAAGTGGACCGGATTATAATTGCCTATGGGGATTCGCTCATTTCCTGCGTCAAAGATACCAGCAATAATTGGTGGCTGGATGAAGTGGGTGGAAAGCCGCTGGATGCCAACAAGATCCAGCCCTACTTTTCCAAACTGGATTATACCAATATTTCCGAATTTGTTAAGGACGGGAATATCGACCCGGCGAAGTATGGGCTGGCCAAACCCAGCTTGCAGATTTCCCTGTATAACTGGGAGAATTTGATAATCCAGGTGAAATTGGGAAAAATAGTTGGGGACAATGTTTATACCATGACCAATCAGTACGATTCGGTCTATCTGATCCCCAAATCGAAGATAAAAGACCTAAAGTTAAAGTTGAGTGATATAGAACTAGTTGAAAAACCGGAGACTGAACCCGCCTCATAAAGGGATGCGGGTGAATTTGTTTATTTTGAAGAAAGTTAAAGGATCATAATTTGTTTCGTTTTGCCAATCCGGAATTTTTATTTCTTTTGTTGTTATTACCCGCCATTGGCTATTATCAGTGGCGACGACGGCATAAGTTAACCGGAAGAGTAAAATTTTCCACCCTGAAATATATGAAGAACATTCCGGTTTCCTGGCGTCAAAGGATCCGGAAGAATATGTATCTTTTTCGGCTGGCCATCATCGGTCTGATTATTCTGGGATTAGCCAGACCCCAGTCCGGTACCCGCAAACAGGAGATTACCACCGAGGGTATTGATATCATGATGGTGATGGATGTTAGCTCGTCCATGCTGGCAGAGGATTTTAAGCCAAAAAACCGGATTGAAGCAGCCAAGGATGTGGCGGAAGAATTTATCCATGGACGCACCAACGACCGGATTGGACTGGTGATCTTTGCCGGGGAGGCATTTACCCAGTGCCCGCTGACCCTGGATTATGGCGTCCTCACCGAATTGATCGACAAAGTGCAGGTAGCCCCCCGGGACTGGGATGGCACGGCAATCGGTAACGGCATTGCCACCGCGGTAATGCGGCTGAAGGACAGCAAGGCCCGCAGTAAGGTGATTATTCTGCTCACCGACGGACGGAATAACGCCGGTGAAATAAATCCGCTTACTGCCGCTCAGGTAGCCCAGACCTTTGATATCCGGGTTTACACCATCGGTGCCGGAACGCGAGGTTCCGCACTCTATCCGGTAGACGATCCCTTGTTTGGCCGGCGTTATGTTTCCATGCCGGTAGAAATTGATGAAGATCTTTTAAAAAAGGTGGCAGCACAAACCGGCGGGCAATATTTCCGGGCAACTGATACTGAAAAGTTGCGCCAGATATACCAGGAAATCAATGAAATGGAAAAAACCAAGATCGAGGTCAAGGAATTTACCAAGTATAAAGAACTGTTCGTCAATTACGCCGGTGCCGGACTGGCTTTGCTGCTGCTGGAATTACTGCTGCTGAATACCTGGTTAAGAAAATTACCCTAGTTTTACAAGAGGTTTGATGTGTTAAGATTTGCTTATCCCCAATTTTTTCAACTCTACTGGCTGCTACCTTTGATGGTGGTATTTCTGGTGTGGAGTTTCCGCCGGAAAAAAAGATTGCTAAACCGGATTGGGGATGAAGAGCTGGTGGAGCATCTTACCCGTTCGGTGAGCCGCAACAAGCAAATCTGGAAGGCAATCCTGTTTATCTTTGCCTTTATCGTGCTGGTGTTTGCCCTGGCCGATCCGCAAATCGGAACAAAGCTGGAAGAGGTAAAGCGCAGCGGAGTGGATATATTTGTGGCACTTGATGTTTCCAAAAGTATGCTGGCCGAGGATGTCGCTCCCAACCGTTTGGATAAGGCCAAACATGAAATATCTTCTTTTGTTGATCGTCTGGAGGGCGACCGGATTGGTCTGATTTGTTTTGCAGGTATAGCCTTTGTCCAGTGCCCCTTAACCCTGGATTACAGTGCGGCCAAGCTGTTTTTAAGCGACATCGATACTGATATTATTCCCCAGCCGGGAACCGCTATCGGAAGTGCCATCAAGACGGCGACCCAATCATTTGTTACCAAAGAACTGAAACATAAGGTGCTTATCCTGATCACAGATGGGGAAGACCATGAGAGCGATCCGGTAGAGGTCGCCAAGGAAGCTGCCAAAGAGGGAGTAGTAATTTATACTATTGGAATCGGGTCACCCCAGGGAGCGCCCATTCCCGAATATGATGCATATGGAAACCGGACCGGCTACAAAAAGGATAACGGTGGCCAGGTGGTTACCACCAAAATGGATGTGTTGACCCTGGAGAAAATTGCCTTTCAAACTGGCGGTAAGTATTATATTTCCAGCACTGGCGAATCTGAGTTGAATAAGATATATGATGAAATTTCTTCCATGGAGGAGAAGGAATTATCCTCCCGGCAATTCACCCAGTTTGAGGATCGCTTCCAGATTTTCCTGATCATCACGTTGATAATTCTGGTTTTTGAAACTTTATTGGGTGAAGGACGAAAAATAAAACGACTGAAAAAACAAATAGCTGCCTATGAAAATGCCTGAAAATAAAATAAGTATTATTTTGATCCTGCTATTTGCACTTGGCTCGACCTCGGTTTGGGCGGATCTGAACCGTTCCAAAGTAAAGGCCGGGGTAAAGGCATTCGATGAATCCCAATATGATAAATCGCTGCAGCATTTTCAGGATGCGCTGCTGGACGATCCGGAGAATCCGCTGGGTCATTACAATGTGGCCGAGGCGCTTTATAAGAATAAAAAATATGAAGAAGCACTTACATCCTACGAGAAGTCGTTAAACAGCCAGGATATCACATTGAGGGAAAAAGCCTTTTACAATCTGGGCAACACTCATTATCAAATGAATAAATACCAGGAGGCGATCCAGAATTACATTAAAGCGCTGGAACTGGATCCGAATGACCAGGACGCCAAACACAATCTGGAACTGGTGCGCGCCAAACTCAAGGAGATGGCTGATAAACAACCCATGCAGAATCAGCAACAAAATAGTCAAAACGATCAGAATGTTGAACCAAGTGAGTATGCTAAAGAAATCAAAAAACAAGCAGATGAACTTGTGGCACAGAGAAAATATAGAGAGGCATTAAAATTAATGACAGATTTATTAAAAAATGATAAAACCGCCATGGCTTACTCACAATATACAAAAAGGCTGGGAGATGTCACTGAAATCAATAATTTATAAAGCTCTTATTTTAATCAATTTCATGTTTTTGACTGTTTCTGCACAGACAGCAGATGATTTCTTTCATGGTGGTTCACAGTTATACATACAGGGAAAAATTAACGAATCAAAAGCATTAGTAGGACAAGGATTAAAAATGTTCCCTAATGATCCAAAGCTGAATGCATTAGAAAATAAAATAAAAGAAGAAGATCAGAATCAGCAAAACCAGCAGCAGGATCAACAACAATCCCAGGAACAGCAACAACAGCAGCAGCAGGGTGGACAGGATAAAGAACAGCAGAATCAGCAGGAACAGCAGCAGGACTTGGCCAAGAAGGACGAGCAGCAGAAACAGCAGGGTAAGGAAAAACAAGCCCAACAGATAGAGAAGAAAAAGGAATTATCAAAGGAAGAAGCCGAACGCATTCTGCAGGCACTGCGCAGCGATGAAAAAGAAAATCAAAAATTAAGGCGACCGGAACAACCAGCCCGTCGCCCCAGGGTAGAAAAAGATTGGTAAACCTTAAGCAAAAACATATTATCCTTTCCCTGGGTATTATTCTGGCTTTTTTTACTTTTTCCCCAGGCCAGGATATCCAGATTAGCGCCAGCGTGGATAACAATCCGGTGGGGGTGAATGAACAGTTCAGTTACCAGGTGGAGATCTCCGGAGCAACCCAGAACCTGCCCAATGTCGATCTGCCCGATTTTTCCGATTTTGCTGTAATGCGTGGTCCGAGCACCTCCAGTTCCTTCCAGATTGTTAATTTTGATATGAAGGCCAGTAAGACCTATACCATCGTATTGATGCCCAAGAAAGAAGGCACTTTCCGGATCGCTCCGGCCAGGGCCAGCTATAAAGGAAAAACCGTTTCTTCCAACAGTGTGGACGTCACGGTAGTGAAAGAGACACAGCGTAGCCAACAGCAACAGCAGCAGGCCCAGAGTAATCAACAGCAACGTCAGCAACAGCAGGTAGATCTATCCAAAGCCGTCTTCCTGAAAGTGATTCCCTCCAAGCGTACGCTTTATGTGAATGAAGAAGTCACCTTAAGATACAAAATATATTTCCGGGTGAACATTTCCGGCAACGAGGTTGAGAAATTGCCGGAGGCAGTTGGCGCCTGGGTGGAAGAATATCCCATGCCCCAACAGCCAAAGATTTATCAGGAAACAGTGGATGGGGTTCAATATAATGTGGCGGAAATCCGGAAAGTGGCGGTTTTTCCATCCCGTCCCGGCAAAATTACCGTTTCTCCTATGAGCATGATTGTGGAGGCAGTCGTCCGGCGCCAGCGCACCAGAGATCCGTTTAATATGTTTGATGATTTTTTCGGAGATCCCTTCGGACAGGTAGTGAAGCAGAGGATAAATTCAGGCGGGGTTGACCTGAATGTACTGCCACTACCCGAATCCGGCAAACCGGATAATTTCTCCGGATTGGTGGGTGATTTTAAAGTGCATTCATCTGTGGATAAAGAAACCGTTCCGACCAATGAAGCCATCTCTTATAAAGTAAAGATATCCGGAAGAGGCTTGCTGAAATTTCTGGATAAACTCCCGGTCACTTTTTCTCCGGACTTCGAGGTTTACGATCCTAAAATTGATGAGTCGGTAAGCAAGAGCGGACCTTCAATTACCAGCAATAAAGAGTTCGATTATGTCATTATTCCCCGGGTGGCCGGAGAGCAGCGGATTAAACCGGTACAGTTTTCATACTTTAACCCGGGGGACAAGAAATATCATTATCTCAATGTGCCGGAATATAAAATTTCCGTTACCCCGGGGAAAGACCTGGGATTGGGTGTGGGAAGCGGTACGGTTTTATCCAAAGAGGAAGTACAGCTGTTGGGTGAGGATATCCGGTTCATTAAGGAAAACCTTGGTGATTTAAAACCCATCGATTATTTGCCATACAGACAACTGTGGTTTTATCTGGCATTCATCCTTCCGACGCTGTTGCTGGGTATTTCATGGGTTTACCGGAATCATCTGGAAAAGATGTCTACCAATGTGCAGTATGCCCGGAGCCGAAAAGCGCATAAACAGGCCCAGGCGCGATTACGGGATGCTAAAACTTTCCTGAAGCAGCAACAACCGGCCCAGTTTTACGGGGCAATTTCCGGCAGTCTGCTCGGTTATGTGGCGGATAAGACTAATCGTCCAGCCGCCGGGTTATTGAGGGATGAGGTTATTCAGCTGCTTCGGAAAAACAAAGTGGAGCAATCCCTTGAGGCAGATTATCTGAAATGCCTGGATGAGGCTGATTTCCGGCGCTTTGCCCCGGGAGAGACCGCCTCCGGTGAGATGCAGGAGTTCTACCGGCAAACCGAGAAGGTGCTGGTGGGATTGGAGAAATATTTTTAGAATGTTTAATTGAGGTGAATAATTGCGACAGGAATTCTGGAATAGAAGGTACAGTGAAGCCGGATTTGCTTACGGGACAAAACCAAATCTTTTCCTGGTATCGAAATCGAAACTGTTAGAACCGGGAATGAATATCCTGGCTATTGGCGACGGTGAAGGTCGTAATGGCATCTGGTTGGCTGAGCATGGGATGGAAGTTACCATTATTGATCAGTCCGAAATAGGATTGCATAAAGCCAGACATCTGGCAGCTGAAAAAAATGTTGTCATTCAGACGATTTGTGAGGATTTGATGAGCTGGGAATGGCCGGTAAATACTTATGATGCTATTGTATCAATATTTGTCCATTTCGGACAAACCGAAAGGCCAACTGTACACAAATCAATTTTAGAAGCACTAAAACCGGGTGGATGGCTGATCATGCAGTCGTTCAATAGGGACCAAATAACCCGAAATTCCGGTGGACCGAAAAATGTTGATATGCTCTATACCACAGAAATGCTGGCCCGGGATTTTTCAGGATTAAGCATTGAAGAGTTGGAGGAAACCGAAGCCGATTTGGATGAGGGTGTATACCATCATGGAAGTGCCGCGGTAATAAATCTTTTGGCGCAAAAGGAAGAGGCTTGATGTATTTACATAGAATTTTATCCATTACATTTCGATTCGTTAAAAATTTTATTAATGATTTTTGTCATTCTGAATTTACCTGCCTGGCAAATAGACAGGTTTCAGAATCTCGTTTTAAAAACCTAAAAATTATTTCCATTTTATCCCTGTCATTCCTCCTTTTTACCGGGGTGTACGCCCAGCAGCCGAGACAACTCTTCCATAAGGCTAATCAGGCATATCAGAACCAAAATTACCAGCAGGCTATTGAACTTTATCAGAATATTTTAGGACAGGGTTATCAGGCGACAGAGATTTATTATAACCTGGGAAATGCTTATTTCCGGTTGAACAATCTGGGACAGGCAATCCTGAATTACGAAAAAGCGCTTAAGCTGAATCCCAATGATCCGGATATCCGCTACAATCTGGAACTGGCGAATCTCCGGGTGGTGGATCGGCTGGAATTGCCGCCCCGCTTTTTCCTGTTTGAGTGGTGGGACTCACTGAAAACCTATTTTTCCCTCACTCAGTTAAGCCAGCTGGTGGCGGTTCTGTTTATTCTATCAGTTGCGCTGGTTATTCTCTGGTTGTTTATCCGCCGCTACCGGTTAAGGCGGTGGCTGCTTACCGGTGCTATTATCAGTGGAGTATTATTTATATTTTGGGGATATATCCTGATTCTTCAATCCGAGGGATACCGGAACCGGCATCAGGCTATCGTGCTTACCCCCACCATAACTGTAATGAGTGCCCCGGATGAAACCAGCACGGATGTTTTCCTGTTACACGAGGGAGTAAAGATCCGGATGGATGAACAGCGGGAAAGCTGGGTTAAGATCAGTCTACCCGATGG
>CAYVKM010000088.1:12352-15525 GCA_964452045.1 uncultured Calditrichaceae bacterium | reverse complement strand
TGAAAACAGATTATTATCATGATCCGGCTTATCCGACATATTTGATATACAATCCTTTCAATAGTGATACATTAATTTCTCTTGATATCGGAGTTGGTAATTCTGATATCTACGATGCAGTCTCCAATAATTTTATTCTAACCAATGTTTCTGGCCTTGTTTCTTTTTTAATTAACGCAGATCAAGCCGCGGTAATCGTGATAACTCCGGCCGGAGGAAACATTACTTTCAATCTCAATAAGATGCTAATTGATGGCATAATAGTCGATTATCATTCCGGACAACCAGTGCTAAATTATCCCCCCAGAATTAAAAGTCTTTCCGGTTTACCGGAACTCGTCCTGCTCGGACAAACTCCCACAGTCTATTGTACTGCAACTGATCGGGATGGTGACACTTTGACTTATTCATGGTCATCTGACGGTGGTACGGTATCTGGTTTGGGTTCAGATATTATCTGGACAGCCCCCAATATTCCAGGAATTTACAATATCCTTTGTATCGTTGATGATAATCATGGCGGATTGGATAGTGAGACAGTTGCAATTGAAGTGGTGGAGGAAATCAATAATGATCCTGTTATCGAAAATCTATCCGCTTCCCCCAGAAAAATTGATCTTGGAGCTACTTCCCATCTCTCATGTCAGGCATCCGACCCGGATGGAGATTCATTAATTTATATCTGGTCAGCCAGTACCGGTGTACTATCGGACAGTGGCGCTACCACTACCTGGACAGCGCCAACCAATCCCGGAAATTATTTTATTTCATGTCAGGTAGCAGACGGGAATGGGGGAGAGGTAATAGATAGTATCGGTATTGAAGTAAGAGAATTTTCTATCGTGCAGACCGGTGACCTGGTTGCATTTTATCCCTTTAATGGCAATGCAAATGATGAAACCGGTAATGGTCATAATGGTACGGTCTCTGGTGCAGTGTTGATAGCGGATCGTTTCGGTAATCCGAATAGTGCTTATTATTTTGACGGATTAAATGATTACATCCGTATTCCAAATCATGACAGTCTGAATTTTCAGCATTCAATGACAGTGAATTTTTGGATGAACATCGGCGAATTATACCCCAGAGAAGCATTTCCCATATCTCATGGCAGTTGGGAAAACCGATGGAAAGTATCAATTATATCCGATCAGAAATTAAGATGGACTATTAAATGCAATACTGGCATAATTGACCTCGACACAGAAACGCAATTGACCGTAAATAACTGGCATAACTATACCGTATTCTATGATGGTTCTGATTTTGAAATCTATATTGATGGCGAATTGGATAATTTTTCTCCCTGGTCCGGCTCCATCCTGACGACAACAATTGACCTGACGATTGGTCAAATGTTACCAAATAATAGTAGTTACAATTTTAAAGGCATTATTGATGATATTCGAATATTCAATTATGGCCTATCGGTGGAAGAGATAGAACATTTGGCCAGCGGCAGCAGTGATATCAAGGATAGAAATTCGTTAAATTTGCCCTATACTTTTAGACTCGACCAAAATTATCCTAATCCATTTAATCCCTCTACGACTATTCAATTTGCCATTCCCGCTAAAACGCATGTCAAATTAATAATATTTGATGTGAATGGAAGAAAAATATCCACCCTGATGGATAAAACTTATCTCCAAGGTATTCATGAGGTCAGCTGGAATGCATCTGGATTAGCCAGCGGAATTTACTTCTATCACTTGGAAGCAGGAGATTTCTTAAGCACCAAAAAAATGATTCTACTAAAATAATTATATCTGATAAGATTTATTAAACCTCAATTAAAGAGGTGTAAAAATGAATCGGTCCATTTCATTAAGAATTTTTATGGGAATTTTATTGCTCAGCTGTTTCTCTCTCATATTTGGGAAGGATCTGGAGGTGTTTTTTAATGGAAAATTTGGGCAAATTGAAGTGGGAGGTAAATTTGCTGGTGTTGAGTTCCATCATAGTCGCCCGTTGCCCTCAAGAATCAGTTTTTATTATCCTGTGGCAAATAGTCTTGATTTAAGCACGGATTACTGGAAGCGGAATAAGTCAATGCCCTTTTCCCTCTCCATTGAACATGGTGGTAAAATCGATTCTATTGGATATAATGGATTTGTTTATCGGTATACTCCATATTCTATATCTTTTAAAAATACCTTTGCAAATTATGATCTAAATATAAGTTATGACTTTTGTGATGATGTGCCGGTAATAGTCTATTCCATAATTTTAAGGAATATTTCAGAAGATTCACAGGAATTTAAAATTAATACAGGCACCAAAATGGTGCTACGGACTTGTCAAACTTACGCTTTTAAGGTACCAACAACATCAAATTATTTAGAAGATACTGGCTTATTTACTGGTCATTTTGATTATCCAGATACCGATTCTACAATTGTTTTTATCTCAAATGCAGGGGAAATACCAAATAAATTTCTGCAATCTATACCAGATACAGGTGAAGTCTCCACTGCTCAATTTGCCTATTCAAAAGTACTAAAGCCAAAAGAAGAAATTAAAATTATCCAATTGATCGGGTCTTGTGCGAAAAATGATGAAGATAATATTGTCAGTAAATTTTTATCAAATTGGAATACAAGTGTTTCAAAATATAAAGACCAGGTCGAAAACTATGCACTATTAAATTCTCCGATAACGGTCGGAGATAGCATCATTGAACAGACTGCGTCTTGGTCAAAAGCAGTTTTGGCCAGTAATATTCACTACCTTGATAATAAATTTGTACCGATGCCTTGTCCGGCAGAATATAATTTCTTTTTCACCCACGATGCATTATTAACCAACTTGGGAGCAGTATATTTTGATCTGGAAAGAGTGAAGAACGATTTGTTGTATTTAAAATCCTTGACCCAACCGGATTCCATCTTGCCCCATGCTTACTACTGGAAAGATGATAGATTCATGACGGAATATTGCGGATCTGACAATTGGAATCACTTCTGGTTTATCATTTTGGCCAATTCTTATTTGAAACACAGCGGAGACATCAAAACCATTGAATCCATTTATCCGATTATTCATAAGAGCATAAGCCTGGTTATGAGAAATAAACTCGATGACGATCTTTTATATGGTACGCAACCGGACTGGTGGGATATTGGTCATGTATTTGGTGCTCGTTCCTATATAACTCTGTTAATGATAAAAGC
>CAYVKM010000088.1:0-12252 GCA_964452045.1 uncultured Calditrichaceae bacterium | reverse complement strand
TGGCCTCAGGGAACAATATGGTATAGTCTGGGACTCCTGAACATTGGCAAAGTAAATGAAGCGAAAAATGTGTTAACCAAATACCTTACTTTGGAAGGGATTAAAAACAGCCCGAATGGGCATCCCTCTTTTTATGAATATCGAATGGCCGATGCCAATTCGCCTGACTATGGCAAAATAGACAAACCTACTTTTTTATGGGCAGGAGGGTGGTATCTCTATACACTTTATCAATTAATGGGAGTACGGGAGAATCCATGGAACATCTGGTTTGATGCCAATTTACCGAAAGATTTTACAAATGTGAATTATCCTTTGATAGTTTTTGGTGAGAAAACAAATGTCAAGATCGTGGGCAAAGGTCAATTTTTCAAATCAATTCAAGTAGATGGCCAACCAGTAAATTCAGCAATTCTTAATTCTCCAGCGAAGATCATTTTATTAGAACGTGGGAAACCCGAACAACCCTATTCAGCACAGTTGGATTGTTTTATAAATGATGTGAATTATTCATCTATTGAAAAGAACCTACAAATAGAATTGCGAAGCATTCAAAATCAGCCGACCAATGTAACTATTATTTCACCGATACAAATTAAGAACGTTGTCTTAAATGGTAAAATAAATATAGAAGATTATACAGAAGTCTGGGAAGAAAATGCCTATCGATTGATATTTAGAATTGTCTTACCAGGGATAATGAACACAATAAATTGTCAATTCTGATCCAGAGTTTATAATATTCAATTTGAGTAGGGATTGGGAATGTTGTCCTGGCCAATGCCGGGATTTTAACTAGAAAAATCGATAAATAACATGAGCTTCTCATCCCAGGAATGTTTCCGTCCACAAATTCATTTCTCCCCACCACAAAATTTTATGAACGATCCCAATGGTTTAATATACTATAAGGGGAAATATCATCTTTTATATCAATATAATCCCTATGGAAGTGAGTGGGGGCATGTGAGTTGGGGGCATGCGATAAGTCCCGATTTGATTCACTGGAAACATTTGCCCATTGCTATCCGCGAAGAAGACGACATAATGATCTTTTCGGGATCAGCTGTTCATGATTTACGAAATACATCTGGTTTGGCGAAAAGTAAGACGGGGTCACTTGTTGCAATTTTTACCGGTAATGATAATAAACTGCAGTATCAAATGCAGAATTTGGCTTTTAGCAATGATGAGGGTTTGACCTGGACTAGGGTCAAGGATAAGCCGGTTCTGGATTTGCGACTACGACATTTTCGTGATCCAAAGGTTTTCTGGTTTGAAAAAGAAAGAAAATGGATAATGGTTGTATCACTGGCAGATAGAAAAATTATTAGATTTTATTGCTCGGACGATTTGAAAAACTGGAAATATCTTAGTGATTTTGGATCTGCGGGTATGATGGATACCCAATTCTGGGAATGTCCTGATCTATTTGAACTTCCGGTAGAAAATGAGAAGGATTCTACCAAATGGGTGCTTAAAACTGATGTCATCGAGAATGCAATTTCAGGAGGTTCGGGGAGCCAATATTTTATAGGTCACTTTAACGGGAAGGAATTCTTAAATGATAATTCACCTGATAAAATTTTATGGGTGGATTATGGAAAAGATTTCTATGCTGCCCAAACTTTTAACAATTTACCAAAATCCCAGAAAAGAGTAGTCTGGATAGCATGGATGAATAATTGGCAGTATGCAAATCATTTACCGACTTCCCCCTGGCGTGGCCAGATGACTATTCCACGAAAATTGTCCCTGATAAAAACCGAAAATGGAATTCGTTTATTTCAACAACCTGTAAGTGAAATTAAAAAATTACGCCAAGATAATCTGCATTACCGGGATTTACTAATTTCACCTGCATTCGATCCGCTAAATAAACTTCATTTAGATCAGGCAAGTTTTGAGATTATTGCAGAATTTAAAAGGGAGTCAGCAACCAACTTTGGGATCCGGATATTTTGGGGTAAAAAATATTGGATCAAAATTGGCTATGACAATATAAATAAAAAGATTTTTTTGGATCGCAGAAACTCTGGTACAGTCGATTTCAATGAAAATTTCTCTGCAATACATTATGCTCCATTAAACATGGTACAAAAAAAGAACATCAACCTTCATGTTATCGTTGACGGTTGCAGTATCGAAATTTTTGCCAACCATGGTGAAGTTGTAATTACCGATTTAGTTTTTCCCAGAGAACTGGGAGTGACGATCGGATTATTCAGTGTCGGCGGTAACGTTATAGCAAAATCGCTGCAGATTTTTACATTAAAAAGTATTTGGTCTGATTCATATTGACACATTCAATTGATCGGAGGAGAAAAGAGTCCCCCCCACCAGATTATACCTAACTGCAGATAATCCCTCACAGGGGCGTCTACGCGTCAAATTTGACCTTTTTAGGGAAAGATTAAGAGGCTACACTGCCATTTTATGAGCAATAAAGTGAATGGGAAAATTATCCCGACAAATTTAGGATTAAAATCTATATATCAATTACATCTCACTGGTCATGATCAGAAAAGGTGCGCCTTCAAATGTCTTGTAAATTGGTCTTAACCGATCGGTGTTATAATATTTTTCCACATCGACAACCTTTTTTTCACTGGTGAGCATATCCACCGGGAAGCTGCTATAACGACCTTTACGCAAACCCAATAAACGACTGGGAGAATCTTCCAGTATCAGATCCAGGGCAAGATTACCAAAGGCCATTGGTACAATAGAGTCAAGTGCATCCGGATCACCACAGCGTACCAGATAACCCAGACGTTGATTAACCACATTTACCCTAATCCCATTGTTAAACTTGGGAGATAATTCTTTGATTTTAGCGGCTACCCGATCCCCGATACCACCCAGTTTGCGATGGCCGAATTGATCCTGCTCCTGTCCTTTAAAGGTCATGGCTTCATCGTCCTTCATTTTGGCACCTTCCGAGATGAGTACTACCGCATAGTTGCTGGGATGACGATTCCGATCCATAATCAGTAATTCGGTGAGACGGGAAATATCGAAAGTATATTCGGGAATAACACACCGGTCAGCGGCTCCGGCCATAGTAGGAAGCATGGCAGTAAAACCGGCATACCGTCCAAAAACTTCAATAACCAGTAAACGTTCGTGTGAACCGGCAGTGGTGCGGAGTTTGTGCGTGAGCTCAATGGTCCGGGTTACACAGGTGCTGAATCCGATACAATAGTCAGTGCCCGGAACGTCGTTGTCCATGGTCTTGGGTATGGCAATGACCTTTACTCCTTTTTCATGCAAGTGCTTGGCATAACTTAAGGTATCGTCACCACCGATCGGAATAAGAAAATCAATTCCCAGAAATTCCAGATTTTTAAGAATGTCCTCGGTTACATCGTTTATTTCATCTGTATACTTATCCCGCATGTGAGGCGGGAGAATCCCTTTTGGCAGATGGCTTGGCCGGGTGCGGGAGGTATGAAGAAAAGTGCCGCCGGTTCGTCCGGCCCGGTCGACAATATCCTCGGTCAGTATCTGCACATGGGCAGAGTTATTCGCTTCCTTATCCGGAATCATATCAACTAATCCGGCCCAGCCACGGCGAATTCCCAAAACCCGATAGCCTTCCCGCAAAGCCCGGAAGGTGACCGCACGTATGGCGGGATTCAAGCCGGGCACATCACCACCGCCGGTTAAAATACCAATTGTTCCTTTGTAAGTCGTCATATTATACACCTTTTCTTAATTAGTTAATATCTTCGATAATTTTTAAAACTCCACTGTAAATAACTAAATGAATTCTTCATATTAAATTCACATACATCACACTATCATTACTATTATCTACCATTGATTCTGAAACAAGTTCAGAATGACAAATTGCTGAAACGAGTGTAATTAGAACAAAAGTTTATCAAATTTACGATATCATATTTGAAATATCAATATTTCCATCAGTCAAATTTGGAGAAATTAGAAATTATTCTTTGTACATAAGAAAGAAGGCTTTCGCACGCAATAAATAAAAGGGCAGTTCGTTTTGAATCTGCCCTTTATTAAATGTCAAAATTTTTTCTCTTAAATTAAAATCAGGGAATATGATTCTTCCAACAGATTTTTATTTCAGAATCATCATTTTCCGTATGGCGCTGTATTCCTTACCATTTTCACTTTTGGCACTTAAATGGTAGAAATAAATCCCGGAGGCCACCGGCAAGCCGTTAGAATTTCTGCCATCCCAGGTAATCTCATAATTCCCGGCATTTTTTGATCCTTCATCCAGTACCCGCACTTCCTGTCCAAGCATATTGATAATACGCATGGTCACATTGGCATTTACCGGTAACTGATAGCTAATGGTTGTGGTCGGATTAAAGGGATTGGGATAATTCTGGGACAATACAAATCTGTTCGGGATATTTCCCTGGTTGATGCTATTTACGATGGTAACATCCAGTAATTCTCTATAGCGGTTTATAGCTCCATTATCTCCAACCGCATACCCCACCAGCCAGCGATTCTCATTGAGCGGAACGATCTTCATATCAATATCAAACAGGGTATTGGACTGGGAGATTTCCAGAGAGAATGTATCACCCTGGTCGATTGTCCTGTAGATTTCCGATCCGGCGATAGAATACCAGCGCTGGGGATCGAGATCCAGCCCAACTGTTCCGTATGATACAGCAGGAAGCTGGGTACCTGCAGCAGACCAGGTTGCTCCGCCATCCTGGGACAAATCGGTTGCTTCACCGGCAGCCAGGCCAAGCATATCAGTGGCAAATGAAACGGATAAGCTGTTGACAAATGAAGTAGTCGCCGGACTCCAACTGGTACCACCATTGGTGGTTTGGTAAACCCGGCTGTTATTAGTACCGAACCAGCCCAACTGGTCTCCAAACCAGGTAAATGAATTATTGTAGCCTGTTTCGCTTCCGGATTGGCTTAAAGTGCCGGCAGAGCTCCAGGAAAAACCACCATCAATGGTTTTTAATATAGTCCATTGGCCGTTTACCGGATCGCCCACCGCATAACCATTGATGATATCGAACATATGCACTGCGTTGATGAACGCCCCGGCATTGTTATTCTCGTAGACTGTTTGCCAACTCGAACCAGCATTATAGGTCCGGATGATTTTGGCACTTCCAGGCGAATTAACCGCAATAAAAACCCTGGTTTGATTCACCGCACAGATGTTATAGATGTCCTCGCCAGACGGTAGGGGTGTGGCGGTCCAGGATTTACCCCCGTCAAATGATCTGATGATCGTCCCATTGGCACCACCGGCCCAGACGATTGACGTATCTACGATTGAGACACTGTATAATGCGGTATCGACACTGGCATCCTGGATTGTCCATTTTGGCAGCGGCGTTGGTACAATTGAAAACGTGGTATCGCTGATATCGAAAAATCCACTGTCGGTGCTGGAGGAAACTCGCACCAGTCCGGTGGAGGTAAGTGTACTGGGAACCGTCCATTCGAAGCTGGTAACTACAGATTCCAACTGCGGGTCAGTAAACGGTTTTATGTGTGACTTCGGGTGATTTGAAAAAATGTCATTTTTATTCAGCCCGGAAACGATGTTGATCCAGGTTGCTCCGCTATCCAGTGAATAATCAAGATCTATCGAATCGACCAGCGCCAGCTCCCACATGATGTCATATGTGGCACCGGCGTAAAGTTCTTCACCACCATTTGGTTGCTGCAACGCAATAAATGGTGCAGTGACCAGAAGTGAAATGGTCCGACGATGCACCGGAGTGCCATTAGGCCCCTCAGCCTGTACAATGATATCATATTCTCCTGATACCACGCTATCCGCCTTAATGACGAGTAAAACTGAATCCGGATATGTGGCAAGCGAATCGCCCTGGGGAAAAGTATAAACGAAATCGCCATAAGGTTCGGATGTCACCGAAAATTTTACCGAATGCTCATATAATTTTATCGCGGGTATTTTTACCGATACTTCAATACTATCAGTCACCCCGATGGTATCAGACGCACTGGATATCTTCATGGCAAAATCCGGGAAATAGGCGGTATAGCTGCCAAAAGTACCGTCACGAAAATCGGTCCAGACTGCCATGGCACCATAGGGATTGGAGGTAATGGCATCATAATCTCCCTGATAACGGGGAGTACCGCCACCCGGACAGGTGGCACAGTCTATGACCATGCGGGCATTGGTTAACCGTTGATTTGGAGCCCAGGTAACTCCACCATCATCCGAGTAGGAGGCATACACATCGCAACTGTCACTGGTCGGTACATTCCGGCTGTCGTACCACTTCGCATAAAACCTTCCGGTTTCTTTATCGACCCAGATCGCCGGGCTCCATTGATGATTATTGGTGGTATTGGGGTCATCATTGATCAGAATTGGTCCGGACCAGGAAAATCCCTGGTCATCCGAATATTGGACAAATATGTCCGGTTTGTATCCGTTTCCGGCGGGAGTATTGGAAGCATAGACACAATACAGACGTCCGCGATAGGGTCCACGGCTGTTATCTGCGGCAATAAATGGATAGGGACGGGTACGCATATTTTCCACGGAGTGTCTGCCGCTCACGTTGGTACCCACATAATTGGCAAAAAGTTGTGAAGACATAAGGGTAAAAGTTGAACCGCCATCGAACGACCGGTAAAAAGTATAAGTTGGGGCGAAGGTATTGCCACCGTTGGTTACCACATACACACAACCACCCGATATATCATTTCCCGCCAGCACATCCGGTCCGACGGCGACCATCATACCCGGCAAACTTTGGGTAGCAAATGATTGGGTGGTTTGCCAGGTAGCACCAAAATCAGTACTGCGAGCGAAATTACCACCAGCGCCACCGGTCATCACGGCATAAACATAATTTGCATAGGGACCAGCTGTCTGATCGCAGGCTAACCAGCATTTATCCACACCGCTTACCGCCACGGCAGGCGAACCCCAGGTGGCGCCATTATCGGTAGAACGGATAACCAGCGCGCCCTGGATACTGGGAGAGCCATACATATTCTGAAAATATAGATTTCCCAGACTATCGTAAGCGGTTACCGGATCCCCCCGCATGGAATAGCCGGGGAAGGGCGGAGACTGGGTTTCCCAGTCATGACCATCGTAGGTATAGTGAGAGTTATTGGTGTTCCAGGCATTAAAGTACTCGAGCGGATTCATTGGATTGCTGGACATATGAGGCTCGGCAAAATCCAGACCCAAGAAAAAATTGTCAAATCCGTCATCAGTAGTTATGGTTATCTTTTCCGCCGGGGGTGGTGGTTGGGTAAAGGCTTCCGGCGGTAAAACCCCCACCGCATTATCAAAGCGGGGATCGTCCTGTGCCATCAGAATATTTGTAAAGAGCAGAACTATAGCTGATCCTAAAACAAAACCAAGATTTCTGAAAATAGTAAAATATGACCTAGACATAAAATCTCCATTTTTTTAGTGAATAAAATTTTAACTTGCGATTCGTCCTGTTGAATTAATTTCTGATATAGTTTTACCAAATAACGCCCTCCCGCTCCGGATTGAATTTCTAGTTTTAACAATCAGGATTTATTCTGGCAGGATTTACCCGAATTTAAATTTTAATTTAATATGAAAAATAAAAAAAGCAACAGAAATATCTTTCAATATTTATCGAAAATATTAAATAAATATCTTCATTAATTCTTCATTCTTGCTCTTTACAATAAATTTGAAAATAAATTAGAGAGGAGTATTGTAATGAAGGTAAAAGATATGCGTCAGATATTGAGCAACTTTAAGGCAGATGATGATGTGTATATTGCTGTTTTAGGTGAACACAAGGCCGCGGTCTTTAATCATTTTACCATTGGTGAAAATGGGTCGGCCATTCAATTGTCATCATTTGCCAAGGATGATCCGGATGGGATTGCCGATGTTGCCATTGACGTGCTGAAGCATGAAGGATCATTAAATTATCTGTTCAAAAAGACAGGGTAATTAGGAGGGAGTTCTGGAAAAAGGAAGAGGGATTATTATCGAAAATTTTATAAAATCCTGCACAATAAATGTGGGATTTTTTTTGAGAGTCAATATTGTATCAATTTAGCCAGTACCCTGAATAATATTTTTATTAAATTGAAATGTATTCTGCAAGAGTTTTGAATTTTTAAATTTTATCGCAAAGAAAAAAAGAGGTGTATTATGGCGCTTAACGAAGAAGACTATCAGCCTTACCTGGGAAAAAAACAACCGATAATCGATAAGGTACTGGAAAAGATAAAACAAGAGGATATAATTGCCCGGATTTGGAAACACGATTATACCATCTGGAAACCGGAACCTACAGAGATCAGCAATCGGTTGGGCTGGTTGCACAGCCCGGATTATATGAAAGAACGAATTTCTGAAATAAATACCTTCGTAGAAGAAGTAAGAAAAGCCGGTTATAAACAGGCATTATTGATGGGCATGGGCGGCTCGAGTCTGGCGCCGGAAGTGTTCCGGAAAACTTTTGGGGTAAAATCCGGATATCTCGATTTATCAGTACTGGACAGTACCGATCCCGCTGCTATCATGCAACATGAAAACCAACTCGATCTAGAGAAAACGCTATTTGTCGTATCCACCAAGTCCGGGAGTACCGTCGAAACTTTATCCTTCATGAAATATTTTTATAATAAGCTGCAGAAAACGTTACCTGGAGAAGAAGTTGGTCAGCACTTTATTGCCATTACCGATCCGGGAAGTTCACTGGAAAATTTAGCCAAAGATCTGAAGTTTCGTAAGACATTTTTAAACGATTCCGAAGTCGGGGGCCGTTATTCAGCGCTGACTCATTTTGGGCTGGTCCCGGCCGCCTTAGTGGGGGTGGATCTGACCAGGCTCCTGGAAAACGCAGAAGTTATGTCACAAAATTGCAAAGGTTACGATTATCATCAAAACAGTGCAGCCCACCTGGGGGCAACATTGGGAGAAATGGCTAAAAATGGTCAGGATAAAGTGACCTTCATCGCCTCACCGGAAATAAAGCATTTTGGTACCTGGGTGGAGCAACTGATTGCCGAAAGCAGTGGCAAAGAAGGCCGGGGGATTCTGCCGGTGGACGGTGAAGAAGTCCTATCGGCAAAAGATTATTCCCCCGATCGCTTATTTGTTTACCTGCATTACCAGAACACCAGTAAGGACCAGGAAAAAGTGGCAGAACTGAAAGATGCCGGATTGCCGCTTATTCAAATTAACTTTGACAATCTTTATGATCTGGGCAGGGAATATTTCCGCTGGGAGTTTGCCATTGCGATCGCCGGATGGTGCCTGAATATCAATCCCTTTAACCAACCCAACGTGGAATCGGCCAAGGTCCAGGCCAGGAAAATGGTGGATGCCTATAAGAAATCAGGTGAATTGCCTGAGCTTAGTGTTTCCCTGACTGAAGGAGATCTTAAAGTTTACACTGATGAAAAAGCAAGCGATTTAAAGGATGTGTTAAACCAATTTTTCAATAAAGCAAGCCAGGGCGATTCAGACGGCAAAAACCGCAGTTACATTACTTTGCAGGCATACCTGACCCCAGATGAAAAAAATGATCAATTGTTCCATGAATTACGAACCTTCTTGCAAAAAAAATATAAAATGGCCACCACCTTTGGATACGGACCGCGATTTTTGCACTCCACCGGACAATTGCATAAAGGGGATGCCGGGCATGGGATGTTTCTCCAATTTCTGGCGGATATTCCCAAAGATGCCAAAATTCCCGATCAGCCAGGCGACGATTCATCCAGTATTTCATTCGGGATATTAAAGACCGCTCAATGTCTGGGAGACCGGCAGGCCTTAAAAGATGTGAAGCGGTATGTGATTCTGATAAACCTTGGATCACACGTCAAGGAAAACCTTCAGAAACTGATGAAAGCCTTGCAGTGATATTTAGATATAAGGATGTAAATTTCCGGACAATCCGATAAATTGAGGACCTGTAGTTATCTAATTTATTAGATAGCCTATTGTGTTTTTCGGTTTATCGCAGTCCTGCCATAATCTGAATCCGGATTTTTATGATATTTTTTCTGGAATTATCCAATAAAAAATTCCTTTCCCGAAAAATTATTTCATTTATAAATTGAAATTGACTGACGATAATTAGGGCATGAAAAATGCGAGGTTTTATTGTCCGTTAAAAGATAAGTTAAAACGTAAAAGGTCTCATTATTAACCTTTTACCATGACCCGGGTCTGAATAATTTATGCAAAGCAGTTTATCAGAAGACGTCAAAAGAGTTCTGCTCTATTACCGAAAACTATTTAATTACCAATCTTTATATCTGTTTCCGGATATAGATCCAAAAACTATAGCACCCATTCTGAGCATTGGAGTGGAGGATAAGAAACCTTTCGAACACCAGCAGAAGATTGGCTGGCTAAATTACTTTCAGGATGTTCTGACCCAGGATAATATCGATAAACACCTTTCGGTGGGGGAGTTTTTCAAATATTATGATCTGGATGTGCTTTATCCCATCCGGCTGAACGGGACCTGCTACGGATTTTTAGGAGTGGGAACCCATGGCCGCAACATTAATCAGATTGAACTGCAAATTGGAGAATTAATTGTCAGTTACCTGGCTTCTTTCTGGCGAAATCTGGAATTATTAAAGGGAGCAAAGGACGCATCGGAAAAAACCCAGACTTTTGTGGAAGAGATTGCCAGTCTGCTGGAGATCTCCCATGCCATCGAGAGCGGTGAGGATTTGCAGGATCTGCTGGAATTCATCATGAAGAAGTGCATGAATGTGATGCGGGCCGAAGCTGCTTCGTTATTACTGCTGGATGAGAATGACAAAGAACTGGAATTCCGGGTTGCCCTGGGTCCCAAGGGAAAAGAAGTAAAACCTTTTCGTTTGCCGATCGGGCAGGGCATCGGCGGATGGGTGGCCAAAAACGGTAAACCTCTGCTCATTCCGGACGCCTATGAAGACAGCCGGTTTGATCCTTCTTTTGATAAGCGTTCCGGCTTTATCACCCGAAGTATTGCCTGTGTGCCATTGATCCACAATAATAAAACGCTGGGGGTGATGCAGGCCCTGAACCGCACGGACGGCAAACCATTTACCGACGAGGATGTCCGCACCTTTACCATTTTCTCCACCCTGGCGGGGCTGGCCATCGAAAATTCAAGATTGCTCTACAGCGCCATCGAAAAAGAGAAAATAGACAAGGATCTGGCGGTTGCCGCTGAAATCCAGAGACTGATCATTCCCAAGCATTTGCCAAAAGTCGCCAACCTGGAGATGAGCGGTATCTACATTCCCAGTAAAGGCATTGGCGGAGATTTCTATAGTATATTTCCCCTGAACGATAACGAAACCGTCTTCTGCATTGCCGATGCCACCGGCAAAGGAATTTCCGGAGCGCTGCTGGTATCCACGCTGCATGCCACCCTTAAGGCATATCTGGATTTTACCAACGATCTGGTTTTGATTCTTACCAAGCTCAATCATCTGATCGACGAACTTTCCACTTCGGATAAATACATCACTCTATTCATTGCCCATTACGATAAACGGACTTCCGAACTAACCTATATCAACGCCGGGCATAATCCGCCGATTCTGTTCACCAAAAAGGATAAACATGAGCGCCTAAAAAAAGGTGGGGTGTGCATCGGGATTATCCCGTTTGATTACCATCCGGAGTCCATTAAACTGAACAAGGGCGATTTGTTGCTGATGTACACCGACGGGGTGACCGATGCCATGAATGAGAAGCGGGAGCGTTTTGGGGAAAGTAATTTAATCGATATCGTCTCGGAAAAGCGGGGATTGAACTGCGAAGCTATCCAGGATGAGATTTCCCTGCAGGTTCTGGATCATTGCGGGGACCAGCCCCTGTCCGATGATTTTACCCTGTTTATCGTCAAGCGAAAATAAACCCATATCTTCTAACCAAAAATCATCTTCTCAATTTGAGCAGTAGTTTTTTATTGTGGATCTTCCCAACCTGCAGCCGGGATTTTTCTATTTCATACAAGATAAGCCTTGCCTAAATTACTAGCCGGAAAGGTATGGATCGGGGTATGGAATTACACTATTTTACCATCAAACGGCAGGCAGAATACCTCAACAATATTCTAACCGGGGGTATCATCGAATCCTGTTTCACCCAACGGAAGAACGAACTGATCATTACTATTCAACCGAAGCAGGGGAAACTTCAGGAAATATTACTGTCCTGCCATCCCAGGTATCCCTTTATCCATTTACGGGAAGTGGGCAAACGAGCGAAAAATTCCACAGAAGTCCTCGGGA
>CAYVKM010000087.1:13238-15579 GCA_964452045.1 uncultured Calditrichaceae bacterium | reverse complement strand
TATCCCCGGAAACTGATAAAACTTTTTCAATTGATGAGTTCAATAAGACTTCAATACCATCCTGCTCAATAATTTTTAGTACCTCCTCCGCAATATCAGCATCCTCCCGATTGAGTAGTTGACGCCCCCGATGGATAATGGTTACCCGGCTACCGAAACGCCGGAACATCTGTCCGAATTCCAGGCCAATATAACCCCCACCAAGAATGATCAGATGATCCGGGATTTGGTCCAATTCCATAATGCTGGTTGAATCCAGATACGAGATTTTATTTAATCCGGGAATATCAGGGATATAGGGTTTTGCACCGATATTAATGATAATATCATCTGCTAATAGCCGCTTTGCACGCTCGTTCTTTTCTATGACTTCGATTTCGTGGGCGTTGATGAAACGGGCGGTGCCAAAAATCAAATCTAAATTTTCCGCCTGTTCCAGTCGTTTACGCGATCCTGTTCGGAAACTTTCAACAACCTGGCGCTTTCGCTGGATAACTTTTTTGAAATCCACATTGACATTGGAAACATTTACCCCGAACTCCTGCGCACGGTTTGCCAGATAAGCGGTTCTGGCACTAGCTACCAATGATTTGGTGGGTGTACAACCATAATTTATGCAGGTACCGCCAACATATTGTTTTTCGATAACGGCTGTTCGCCTTCCCGCATTGGCAAACGCCACTGCCAAGGGATTTCCCCCCTGGCCACTACCGATGACGATGGCATCATATTTATTATCTGTATCATTCATGCTTTTTACCCTGGTTAATTATCAGATTAGTTTAAATAAAATATAATAATTAACTTCCCGATGCAAATTTTCATCCTGGCATATTTTAAATGGTGAATATCCCAAATAACAACCTTAGCAAAAACTGTTTATGCGAGATGAAGGAAATATGAAGATTTCCTATTATCAGTCATTTTTAATTTTTTCGGAAATTATACGAGGTAGGTGGTCCTGTTTTTAAATCCTATATTGCACCGTTAAGGCACCTGTGGTAAGTTATTAAAAGAAAAATATATCGAGTGATCGTAGTGCGGTTCAAAAAAACGGATGATAAAATCTTTGAGAAAAAGTAAAGGATTCGAGTATGCTTCAAACACCAATGAATGGGAAAGTGGTTCAGGAAAAGATTCGCGAAATGCGGCTAAAATCAGTCGGGCTTGCCTCTATCCGGGAACTCAACCGTCTGGTTAATAATATCGAAACTGCAACCGGAGAAAAATTCATCCGGATGGAAATGGGTATTCCGGGTCTTGAACCACCGGAAATTGCTGTCGAGTCGGAAGTTGAAGCCCTGAGATTGGGAGTGGGATCGAAATATCCACCATTCGATGGAATTCCCGAATTAAAATCAGAGATTTCCCGTTTTGTCAAAAATTTTATGAATATTGCGGTCAAACCGGAAGCCTGTTTTCCCACGGTCGGTTCCATGCAGGGCTGTTATATGGGCATGATGGTTTCTGCCCGCCGGAAAAAGGGTCAGCATAAAATCCTGTTTATCGATCCCGGTTTTCCGGTAAATAAACGCCAGGTAAAAGTGATTGGCCTGGAAAGCGAAAGCTTTGATATCTATGATTTTCGGGGCACCAAACTAAAAGCTAAACTGGAGTCCTATCTGAAAGAGGGGGATATTGCTGCAATTATGTATTCCAATCCCAATAATCCATCCTGGATATGTTTTACCGAAGAGGAATTGGGCACTATTGGAGAGCTGGCCACAAAATACGAAGTTATCGTTTTGGAAGATCTGGCTTATTTTGGTATGGATTTCCGGACAGATTACTCCCAGCCGGGAAAGGAACCGTTTATTCCCACCGTCGCCCATTATACAAATAACTATATTCTGCTCATTTCCAGCTCCAAATCTTTCAGCCTGGCCGGTCAGCGCATTGGCATGACCGCAATCTCCAACACTCTTTTTCATTCCGAAGGTGATAACCTGGAAGGTTTTTTTGGAAGTAATATCTTTGGCCGGGCCTATATATTCGGGGCAATGTATGCCTTAAGTTCAGGGGTTTCCCACAGCGGCCAATATGGCCTGGCTGGTTTACTAAAAGCGGTGAACGATGGTAAATATAATTTTGTGAATGCGGTAAAAACCTATGGCAATCGTGCGCACACCATGAAAAATTTATTTACCAAATACGGATTTCAAATTGTTTACGATAAAGATGTGGATCAACCACTGGCAGATGGATTTTATTTTACCCTGGCTTACCCCGGTTTTAGCGGCGTGGAATTGGTTGAGGAACTTTTATATTACGGCATCAGTGCTATTTCTCTAACCACCACCGGAAGCACCCGGCACGAAGGTATTAGAGCTTGCGTCTCTTT
>CAYVKM010000087.1:4017-13138 GCA_964452045.1 uncultured Calditrichaceae bacterium | reverse complement strand
TCCTTCTCCAGCTCATGAAAACAATCTGAAATGACCCGAAAAACATCTTCCCAACTGCCCTCCAGAATCGTCCCCATGGGTGTCAATTGGTAAGGAATCCTGCTCCGGTCAACTACCTCCAGGACTTTAGCCACATAACTGCTCACGCTTTCACCTTTATCCGTTGGGAACATAGAAAATTCTGCTAAGACCATTTATGAACTCCTCCTTTTTGATTTCGTAATATATTATACTAAATAATCCATGGTGATTTCAAACCTTCACAATGAATACTGAATATTTTTTCCAACTTAATTCAGAAAGAGTGTGAACGATCGTTCACGAATCGTGAACGATCGTTCACACTTGAAATTGCTCTGACATAAAAATTTTGCCCTGCCTTATTTAAAAAATGCCTATTTATCTATGAATTTTGAATCGTTTTAAAGTCGGCACAAAGTTAGCATATAAACCAGGTAATTGAAGGAGAGAACCTATGGATTTATTGCTGATTAATCCCGGGAAAATTCGACAGGACTACATCACCGAGCATCTTGGTATCGCCAGTCTGAAATCCTATGTTATTTCGCAGGGCTTTTCGGCAGATACCCTCGATATGAGTATCGAGGAGCTCTCCGTGCCGGACGGGCTGACCCGCATCATGGACATCAATCCCAAAACAGCAGGTTTCTCGCTATTGGACGATTCCAAGCATAAAGGATTAGCCTTAATCAAGGCTTTGCGTAAAGCCGGCTATTCCGGTAAGATAATTGTCGGGGGTTATTTTGCAACGTTCGCAGCAAAGGAAGTTTTACAGGATTATCCCGAGATAGATTATGTAGTCCGTGGAGAAGGAGAATTGACCCTGGCAGAGCTAATGGAGACGTTGCTCCAGTCTTCCGGAAAAGTTATTTCGCAAATTGCTGGTCTTTCCTTCAGAGATAACGGAAACATTATCGATAACCCAGCCCGTCGGCTCATTCAGGATCTGGATGTCCTTCCCCCACCCGATCGCAAATATGCCCAGGCGATTCTCGATAAAAAATTTCATCTGCGGGTGTATGGGACAAGAGGATGCTGGGGACAGTGTACTTTTTGTGATATCATCGGGATGTACCGGAGCAGCTCGGGAAAAGTATGGCGTCCCCGATCAGTTAAAAATTTGGTTGACGAAATAGAAGATTTACATCATCGTTTCAAGGTCGATTTTTTTATTTTTAATGATGACCAGTTTCTGTTAAAGGGTGCAAAAGGCCGGGAGCGGGCGGAGGCTTTTGCCAGCGAATTAGAGAAACGGGGATTGAATATTCAGTTTGAACTGATGTGCCGGGCGGATACCATCCACCGGACCACTATGGCCAGGTTACAATCAGTGGGTCTCCAGCGGGTTTTCCTGGGACTGGAATCATTTGATGAACAGCAGCTGAAGCGTTTCAACAAACGTATAACCGTCCGCCAAAACATCAGGGCATTAATCACCCTCTATCAGCTTAAAATTGATATTCTCGCATCGGTGATCCTGGCAGATGCCCATACCACGCTCTGGGATCTGGTCAAACAATTCATCACCTTATTTGAATTACGCCGACGCTATTTCAACAGCAATAAATGCCAGATATCAGTGAATAATAAACTGGAAGTCTACCGGGGGAGTGCGGTTTACCGGGAATACAAGTCCAAGGGAATATTAACCAGTGACCATTATATGGAGGGCTACGCCTATAAACTAAATTTCTGGACAAATTTACGTCTTGAGTTGTTTGAACTGGAAGGGAAAGCCGGACGCCTTATTCTCCGACCCGGGAAAGTTTTTCAAAACCTTATCGGCACACTCCGCTGGTATTTCGGTCAGGCCAGGCTTGTTTTGATGCAAAACAGGCATTACTAAAATTACTTAATTTTAAATTGTTTCAAACCAAAACATCCAACAAATTAAGGAGGCAGTTATTATGTTAACCAAAGTAAAGAAAGTCGCCAAGAAGATCTGGAAATTTCGATTTTTATTTATGAGCTTTATTGTACCATCACTTTCAGTGATGCGAAATGCAACTTCACAAACGTTAAGCTAGCAGTAATTATAGGATAGACACATTTTAATGTGTCTATCCTTATTTCAATCATGAATAAATTTTTATTTACTTTAATCCCAATATTTGTTTTATTTTTTATTTCCTGCCAAGGTAGGCCAAAACCCAATATTGTCTACGGAGTTCAATATTTACCAAAAGGATTAGACCCCGCGATTAATTTTGGTATAGATGCTATCCAAATATATTCCCAAATTTATGAAACACTTACTATTCTGGACTCTAGTGCAAATCAGATTAAACCAAATTTGGCCAAAGATTGGTCTGTAAGTAATGATTATAAATCCTATATATTTCACCTTAGAGAAAATGTCAAATTTCATGATGGTTCAAAATTAAATGCCGAAACTGCAAGGAATAGCTATTTAAGACAAATTAGCCTGAATCCAGAATCACCACTTTTTAATCAAATTGAGACCATTAATGCAAAAGATTCTTTAACATTAGAAATAGTGATGAAGAATCCAAGTCCAATTTTCTTATATAATTTAACCTCACCTTTGAGCCTGGTGGTTATTTCTCAACAATTACTTAAAAAGCCTGATTCTCAAATTATTAATCAGCCCATTGGAACAGGACCATATAAATTTGAAAGTTGGGATAGTAATAAATCAATTAGTTTATCAAAATTTAATGCGTATTGGGGTGATAAAAGTGAAATAAACCATATAGATTTTAAGTTCTTTAATAACAAGATAGAACGAGAAGAATCAATTTCAAATAATAAAGTTGATCTGCTTTATGCTATCTCAGGATTTGCTATTGATCGGTTAAAATGGTTAGGAAAAATAGATTATAAATTGGTGTTACCTTACTCCACATTTTACATCGGATATAATTTAAATAATGTTTTATTTAAAGAAATAGGAATAAGAAAGGCTATCCTAAAAAGTCTAAATATACCATCATTAGTATTGAATATTATGAGAGGTAATTCAATTATCGCGAAAGGCCCCTTACCACCTTCCCTTTTTCATTATAATAACATCTCCCAGGAAAATTTTAATCTAGAGGAGGCGAAAAAATTATTAAGAAACTCGGGCATTAAAGGTAAATTAAAGTTAAAGCTGTTTTATCCAAAAGAGGCTTTCGTTCGACAAACCATTTTTGAGTTTATTGAAGCAAATCTAGCTAAGGTTGGGATTACCCTGGAACTCATTCCTTTCGATACCTGGGAAGAACATAATATAGCATGCAAGAGTGATAGTACTCAGTTGTTTATTGGTGCCTGGGGCAGTGAGGTTTTAGGCGATCCGGAAAATTTTTTATATTCATTGTTTTATTCCACCTCCGAATTTAATTACTTTCACTATCACAATGAAAATGTGGATCGCTGGTTGGAGGAAGCCGCCCGAGAGCCCATTCGGAAAAAGCGTGATGTACTTTATCAAAAAATTGTGAAAACCATACTGGACGACACCCCGGCAGTTTTTCTCTATCATGTGAAACCAAATTTTGCCTATAATAAGGAAAAAATAAAATATCTGCCGGTTAATCCCTATGGCATTATCCAGTTTAACCGTATAATTCTGAATGACAATTAAAAATTCGACCAATAGCACGGAAATAAACAATAAAACCAAATCCAAAGTCGTTGGACACCTGAGACTCCAGGGACAGTTTTTTCTTTATTTCACCGGTCTGATTGTCCTAGTGGTAATTTTTATCTCGGTTGCGATTTTTTACTTTCAGCGGCAGATGATCTTGAACCAGGCCCAGGAAAAAGCCTTTAGTCTCACCCGCTCCCTGGCTTATGCCAGCCTCAACGCCATTCTTTTGGACAATTATATTGTGCTTCAATCCCTCATCGACAGTATGATGGACGGGCCGGATATTATCTCAATTACCATTCTGGATACCACCGGTCGGATCATCGCCTCCAGCACCCCGGAAAAACGCGGCGAAAAACTGGATGACCCGGCTACCCAGAGGGCTTTAATGTCGGACCGGCTGCTGATCCAAAAAGTATCCAGCAATCAACGTGGCCAGATTTGGGATACAGTGGTTCCCATATTTGAATTAAACCAGAGACGGGGCACCGCCCTGTTGAAGTACTCCCTGGAAGATCCGTTCGAGGGACTTATCATCACAATCCTGGTTATTGGTCTTGTCGCTATTACTTTGAGCATGGGACTGGCTTACCGATTTACTAGATCCATCTCCCGCCCGATACGGGAAGCGGCTCACCTGGCCAATGAATATGGAAAGGGGAACCTGGATGCTGCCATTGAGATGGAACGGGATGATGAGATTGGCGAACTGGTCCATTCCCTGAATAAACTTTCCAATGAATTGAAAACTTTGATTGACGAAAAAATCGCCAATGAGAATCTGGTGATGATGGGAGAATTTGCCGGATACATCATTCACGATCTGAAGAATCCTTTAAGCGGTATTCATCTGCTGGCAGAAGGCATGCACCGAAAGATCGAGGATAACAGTCCGGTAAAGAAATATTCCACCGAAATTCTGCTGGCAGCCCAGAAACTGCACGACTTTGTGGAACGTACCCTGGATGTCGCTCGCTGGAGCAAGCTGAATCTTCAGCCCGTTAATTTACCGGAGCTGATCGATTCGGTGGTAAAAGAAGTCCAGTTCTCTTCAATTGAAATCAATACAGTAAACGATCCTGCTATGCCGGAATTCCGTGGTGATCATCAGTTGCTGCAAATGGCTGTAAAAAATATGGTAACCAATGCCGCGGAGGCCATTATTGAGAAAGGCAAGATCAATATAGAAACTCAATGGAATGGCGAGGTCGTTATAAAAATATCCGATACCGGTACTGGCATTCCGGAAGACCGGATCAAAACTATATTCCGGCCATTCTTCTCAATGAAAAAGCAGGGTCATGGTCTGGGATTAGCGATGGTACGAAAAGCGGTGATCATGCATCGCGGCCGGATAGAAGTGGAAAGTAAAGTGGGGACGGGATCTACATTTATTGTCACTTTGCCAGGAAACCTGTAGGAACAATATAAATTAAGGATTAAACTTTTAATAAAGCCCAGATAAAATCCCCCTTATTAAAGGGGGATGAAGGGGGTTGTCAGAAAATAAATCCTAAATTTAGAGCCATTTAATTCAATCCATGAAAATACATTACAATCCCAAACTGAAAATACTTGCACGAAGTCTGCGCAATAGAAGTACCCTTGCAGAAGTATTGCTTTGGAATCATCTAAAAGCAAGAAAAATGAGAGGGTATCAATTTATGAGACAAAAACCTATTGACAATTATATTGTCGATTTTTATTGCAGTAAGTTACAATTAATCATCGAAATTGATGGATTTAGCCATGAGTTTAAGTTTGTGAATGATATACAGAGACAACGAAAATTGGAAACTTTAGGTTTAAAAATTTTAAGGTTTGGAAACGAGGATATTAAAAATAATTTGGAAGGAGTTTTATATTCTATTGAAAATTGGATTATACAATTTGATAATGACAATCAAAAATAACAACCCCCTGGCCCCCTTTGAAAAGGGGGACTTAAGCGAAATCCATATTTTAATTGGATAATAACTAAACCAGCTTTCAACAATAATCATAAGAAAGAGACAAATTCGACATAAAGAAATGGATATGAGATGACCCGTTTGTTAATCGTAGACGATGAAGTATCGATGCTGCGGGGAATTGAATTTCACCTGCAGGAAAATACCAAGTACCAGATTCTCACCGCTTCAGACCGGAAAACCGCCATAGAATTGTTAGAGGCCAATCAAATAGATCTGGTGGTGTCAGACCTGATGCTTCCTGATATCGAAGATGGCCTGGAAATTTTAAAGGCAGCCAAACATCAGTGGTACCAACCCACCGTGCTGGCCATGACTGCTTTCGAATCGGTGGAAAACGCAGTAAGTGCCATGAAAGCCGGAGCGGACGATTTCATCTCAAAGGGATTCGGCCTGGACGAAATGACCCTGCGCATCGAGAATATGCTCAAGAAAAAGCATAAGGTGGATCAACTGGCCATCGAAAACCGTATTCTCCGGGAGACCATTCAGAAACAGTTCAGTGACTATCAGATTATCGGGCAGTCTCCCAAAATCAGAGACTTGATGAAAAAGGTTCGCAAAGTGGCTGAGGATGCCAAATCCACCTGCCTGATCCAGGGCGAAAGCGGTACCGGGAAAGATTTGGTGGCTCGCACAATTCATTCCCTTAGCATTCGCCGGGGTGCTCCGTTTGTGCCACTCAACTGCGCTGCTATTCCCGAAAATCTTATTGAGAGTGAACTTTTTGGTCATGAGAAAGGCGCTTTTACCGGAGCCTATTCCACCAAACAGGGAAAATTCGAAGACGCCCGGGGAGGGATTATTTTCCTGGATGAAATAGGCGAGCTTCCTCTGCAGCTCCAGGTGCGGTTGCTCCGGGTACTGGAAGAGCGCAGTTTTTATCGGATTGGCGGTAAACAGCCGATAGATGTGGATGTAATGGTTATTTCCGCCACCAACAGCGACCTGAACAATCTGGTGAAAGAAGGCCAATTTCGGGAGGATCTGTTTTTCCGGCTGAATGTCATTAACATCTGGGTGCCACCCTTGAGGGAACGCAAGGAAGATATCCGGCTGCTGGCAACCTTCTTCCTGGACAAGTTCAACCGGGACCGAAATAAAAATCTAAAATTCAGCGAAAAAGCCTTGCAAATATTGGAATCATACGATTTCCCGGGAAATGTCCGGGAACTCCGCAATATTGTCGAAGATGCTTTTGTGTTTACCGAAGGGAACTGGATCAATCCGGATAATCTCTCACTCCGGCAAACCGGACTTCTGACGGAAGAACAAGAAACGCCAAATAAGTTTTCTGAATTTGATGGATTAACCTACAAAGAAGTACTGGATAAGTTTGAATCCGAATTTATACTCTCCCTACTTTACGAAAATCAGTGGAATATTAATGAGACGGCCAGGAAAGTTGGCATGACCCGGGAATGGCTCAGTAAGAAGGTGAATCGGCTAGGTTTGAAAAAAGTGTGAACGATCGTTCACGATTCGTGAACGATTGTCCCGCTATTTTTCGGTTAAAGTGTGAACGATCGTTCACACCCCATTTTTGCAGTGCACTTAATTTCCTCAGATAAATTTATATAATACATAACTTACCCCTCTTTTTTCCTTCTGAAGTATTCCTCTGATTTTTCTGGTATAGTCATTGCCATAATATTAACCAGATAGATGGATTAAAACACGGAGGATTAAGGGTAATGGCAAAGATATTAGTGGTGGAGGACGAACGGTCGGTACGACAGGCATTGCTTTTCGAATTGATGGACGAAGGTCACGACGTTCATTCCGCTTCCGGATTTGAAGAAGCGGCCAGTGCAATGCGGGCCTTTCGATATGATGTGGTGGTTTCCGATATTTTTCTGGACGATGGTAATGGTGTACAGTTGATGGAACTGGCCCGGAAAATGAATAAACCGACCCCTTTCATCGTGATCTCCGCCTATCCTGATTCGGAACTGGCCCAGCAGGTGAAGATGCTTTTGAAGGATAGATTTCTGGAAAAACCATTCCATAGCCGCACACTGATGAAAAAAGTGGGCGAGGTTTTGCAGAATTCTCTGCTGGGAAGCCAGACCGCAGCACAGACTGCATTTTAACTGAAAGGTTTCGTGATAAACAGGATGTTGATATAGAAGTTTACAGGGAGGAACACATAAAACGGGAGGAACTGCACAACATTCAGAGGGCTGGGTGAGGGTTAAAATTTTTAAGGACCCAGCCTCTGAGTGATCATCATAGAAATCAGGGAAGAAATGAAAAAATTACCGGAAGCAATAAACAATATTGAATCACGGGACGTACTAAAGCGAAACGAAGCGATGGAGTCCCTGATGAACAAAAAGAAAAACAGTAAATCCATCGAAGGTACCAGGCCCCCAAGGAAGAGGCAGTCTCCACCAACCAGAGAGATCCCTATAATTTATTCATTGACGGATCCTGCACCCCAAAGCCAAAGAGAAAAATTTATGAAAGAATCGATGACCCAGAAATATCTTGATGTGGTAGATGTAATGGTCCTGGTGATTAATAAGGATGAACAGGTAGAGCTGATCAATAAAAAAGGGTGCACAATTCTGGGCTATTCGCAGCCGGAAATTATTGGACGCAACTGGTTTGACCAATTTATCCCGGAAGAAGAACGGACAAAAATTAGGGCCGCCTTCCAAAAAATGCTCAAGGATGAATTCAATCTGGATCAGCATTTCGAAAATCCGGTTCTAACCAAATCGGGAGAAAAAAGAATCATTTCCTGGAAAAACGCTTTGCTAAAGGATGATAACGGTAACATCGTCTCTACCCTCAGTTCCGGCCTTGACATAACCGAATGGAAACTGACCGAAACCGAACTACGCGCTTCCGAAGAAAAATATCGCAGCTTTTTCGAAGAAGACTTGACCGGAGATTACATATCCACTCCGGATGGTAAACTGCTTATTTGTAATCCGGCATTCCTGCGCATCTTCGGATTTATGTCCCTGGAGGAAGCCCAGAAAACACCGCTGACCAGACTGTATCGCACACCGGAAGAGCGGTCAGAATTTCTGGATCAGCTGAGAAAAGAAAAAAAGCTGGAAAATATAGAACTCGAACTCCGCCGGATGGATGGCAAACCGGTATATGTAATTCAGAATGTGAGCGGATTTTTTGATAAAGATAATAACCTGATCCAAATCAAAGGTTACCTGTACGATATCACTTCTCATAAAAAGATGGAAGAACAGTTCTGGCAGGCCCAAAAGATGGAAGCGGTGGGACGTTTGGCCGGAGGCGTAGCTCACGATTTTAATAATATGCTATCCGTAATAAGTGGATACAGTGAATTACTTACCAGAAAATTACCGGAAGATAGTCCATTGAGGAGGGAAATATCAATGATAAAACAAGCATCGGAAAAGGCCGAAGCGTTAACCCGGCATTTACTGGCCTTCAGCCGCCGGCAGATTATGCGGCCGATTAACCTGAATCTGAATGATCTGATTGACGAACTGCGAATGATGCTGGAAAGACTGATCGGTGAAGACATCAGGCTGATTATGAA
>CAYVKM010000087.1:0-3917 GCA_964452045.1 uncultured Calditrichaceae bacterium | reverse complement strand
ACCGATGTGGTGATGCCGGGTATCAGCGGGCCGGAGCTGGCCGGACAGACCAAACCCTTCCGGAATAATATGAGAGTGCTGTATGTCTCGGGGTATGCCGAGGATGCCATTGTGCACCACGGTAAGCTTGATCCGGGAATCAGCTTCCTGCAAAAACCCTTTAGCCCGAATGATCTGTTGCTTAAAGTTCGGGAAGTGCTGGACGCTGCGTGAGGTCTCAAAAAATATTCATTATTTCAGAGCCGCTTTATCTGGTAAATTTGTTTATTAATGGAATTATTGGGGGAACATTATGGCCGTCCCATTTCGTAAACCAAAATTCAAACTGCTGTTTATTATCACAATAAATTTATTTTAATGTACATTAGAATTTGAATTTCACATAGAAGATATACTCTGTAGTTTCATGGGATAAAACATTAATCAAAAATATAGTATTTATGATAGATCTAAAACTAAAATTTCTTTTATTAATTATCCTTTTATTATTTCAGGGATATTGCTCGGACATTTATGGGCAAACTAAAGTCCGAGAAGTTTGGGTTAAATTTTACTCGGGACCAAGTTTTTGGGATATATCTCAAGCCTTGACAATTGATGATGAGGGAAAACCTATCATTACCGGTTTTAGTCGCACGGGGTTGACAGGAGATTATGTCACAATTAAATACGGATCTAATGGTACCGAGCTTTGGAATCGACGATATAATGGCCCACTAAATGATTCGGATGTAGCTTATGATGTCTGTGTCGATCATCATGGAAACGTATATGTCACCGGCTCAAGTTGGGATACTACTTTAACCTATGATATCACAACAATCAAATATAATTCTGTGGGTATTGAACAATGGATTAAGAGATATAAAGCTCCTTTAAATGGATCAAGTGAAGGATTTGCTATCACTTCTGATGATTCAGAAAATGTATATATTTCTGGACGTACTAGCACTATAAGTAGTGGCAATGATTATATAACCATTAAATATAACACTGATGGTATTGAACAATGGATTGCAACCTATAATGGTACAGGCAATTCTGCTGATTATGCCACCTATATCTGTGCAGATGATTCAGGAAATGTTTATATAACCGGAGAAAGCTGGGGCAATTCTTCAGGATGGGATTATGTTACCATCAAATATAATTCCCATGGTACAGAACAATGGGTAACAAGATATAATGGTATAGGAAATGGGACTGATAGAGTTCAAGGTCTTACAATTGATGATTCTTGTAATGTATATGTTACAGGTTTAAGTCAAGGTAGTGGATTGAATCCCTCTGATTACCTTACAATCAAATATTCTCTGCATGGAATTGAAAAATGGACTGCAAGATACGATGCAAGTTCAGGTCCGTCTAGTGATGATTATGCCACTGATATTGCAGTCGATAAATTTAGCAATGTACTAGTAACAGGATACAGCTATGACCCAAATCATATAGTACCGTTCGGAGCATATACGACAATCAAATATGATAAGAATGGTAATTTAATCTGGCTTTCTAGGTACAGCGCTGGTGTTGCAGTGGATGTGGCTAAAGCATTAGCAATTGACGATTCTGGAAATGTTTATGTGACCGGGGAAAGTTCCGGGCAACAGTCCGGTGTTGATATTGCCACCGTTAAATATAATAGTTCTGGAGAAGAAAAATGGTTGATCCGATACGAAGGTAGCCTAGAAGACAATGTGCATGATATAGCCCTTGATGATTCAGCAAATATATTCATTACGGGTTCTAGTAAATTTTTGATGGCCAATTTATCTACCGGTAGTAAAATGTTAACCATCAAATATGAACAAAAAGAACCGGTTTCATTAAGTCACTCGAGTAATAAATTTGCTAAAAATATTTTTATTCAAAATTTCCCCAACCCATTTAACGAGTCAACAACATTCAGATATTATATACCACAAAATGGCCTTGTGATATTAGAAATATTTGATGTTTTAGGTCATGAAATAGAAATATTAATTGAAGAACAACAATTTGAAGGAGAACATAAAATAAGGTGGGATGCAAAAAATATGTCAAGTGGTTTATATATATTACAATTGAGGATTGAAAATATTATTGCTACCAGGAAAACACTTATTTTAAAATAATTTTAAAGGACATACTATGGCCGTCCCATTCCGTAAACCAAAATTCAAATATTCCTATAATCTCGAAACGGAGAAGCAGCATTTTGACCAGTTTTTCTCCGATCCGAAGCGGGCTATTCCCAAAAAGAAAAAACACGAAATCGATCTCGCCACCTGGAACATAGCTAACCTGGGTGTACAGACCCGCACCGCAAAAGAGCTCAAGCTTATTGCTTATATTCTTTCCCACTTCGATATCATCGCCGTGCAGGAGGTAAATGAGGACCTGGGTCATTTCTATAAAATAATGACCGATCTGGCCCTGAAAGATTTTGATTTTGTCCTGACCGATACCGCCGGAAACCAGGAGCGCTTCGCAGTTATCTACCGCACAGATACCATAGAACCAAAGCAGCTCTTTGCAGAACTGGATTATAATCCTACTGGAAAGGTGGTCAACAATCAATACATCATTGAACCAAAAAGGCAAAGCTTCACTTACCAAGGGCAAAAACTGGCAATCGATTTCTACAATTTTAATCGTAATCCCTTTCTATCCACCTGGAAAGTGAAGAACCGGAATACATCCTTCCTGCTGGCAAATGCCCATATCTATTATGGCGATGATGTTTTTGGCGCCGCCAAATTGAATAACCGGATTGCAGAAGTATATTTTCTGGCGGACTGGGCCAGGTTGCAGCAGAAGAAGGCGGGCAGCAATAAACTGTATGAATCGAACATGCTTTTGATCGGCGATATGAACATTCCTAAAATGAGCAGCGACGACCCGGTTTACCGGGCACTGAAGCGTCGGGGGATGGCCCCCAGCCGTTATTCCACCGAAGCCGGCACCACCATCCAGGAATTTAACCATTACGATCAGATCGTCTTTACCAATCAAAAGCTGAAAGTGGTGGAGATTAAAAATCAGACGGCGGTGGTAGTGGATTATGACAACTTTATGTTTAAAGACCTGTGGCAACAGGTGGAAGATAAAAAACGTACCCTGACCCAGTTTAAAGCCTGGTGCCGCTGGTCGATTTCGGACCACCGCCCTATGTTTGTAAGATTAAAAGTGTAATTGTCTTCCATGTCCTGGTGCTGCATGGATGATTAAGCCTGCTTTGCTATACACAATAAATAATGGCATTGTCATGCCCGACTGAGATCGGCCTGCCTGGCTTGCGCCAGCAGACAGGGCATCCAGAACCCAGGGACGGAAAGACAGATTTTGTACCCGAAGTCTTTTGGCAGACAGGACATATCAGATAAATAAAAAATTACAGAGATAAATAGCTCTCAATCTACTAATCATGAAACCGGCAATCAAAGAATTAGACGCCCAATATCGTTCCTGGGCACATAACCTGCTCACCGAACGCTGGGGCTCCCATTTTGTGGTAAGTCGGGGCCGGGTGTACGAAGCCGACCGCCTGCCCGGGTTTGTCGCCTTTATCGAAGGAAAACCCAAGGGACTGCTCACCTACCGGATTATCAGCGAGGAGTGTGAGGTGGTTACCCTGGACTCTCTGATCGGGGGCATTGGGATTGGCACAACACTGCTGGAAGCAGTTAAAGGGGTAGCTGAAATGCGCGACTGCCAGCGCATCTGGCTGATTACCACCAACGACAATTTACCTGCCTTAAAATTTTACCAGAAGCGTGGTTACCGGCTGGTGGCAGTACACCGGGATGCCCTCACCCGCTCCCGCCAGCTCAAACCCGGCATCCCGGAGATCGGACTGGATGGCATCCCCCTGCGGGATGAGATTGAATTAGAGTTGAGTTTGAATTCGGTGACTGGACAGGATTAATAAAGTTTTA
>CAYVKM010000086.1:0-15739 GCA_964452045.1 uncultured Calditrichaceae bacterium | reverse complement strand
TTTGGGTGCGGTAACGCCGCTGGGTAATTCGGTACAGGAATTTTGGGATGGAATGATGGCCGGGAAAAGTGGTGCCGATATGATTACCAGATTTGATGCAGGGCAATATGCTACGAAATTTGCCTGTGAGGTTAAAAATTTAACTCCTCCTGAAAATGTTATTTCGCCCAAGGAATCAAAGCGTTTGGATCTTTTTACCCAGTTTGCCATTGTTGCTGCAGAAGAGGCCATCAGGGATTCCGGACTGGTAATAGAGAAGGTAAATAGAGATCGGGTTGGGGTTATCTTTGGCTCGGGAATCGGGGGGATTCAGTCATTTGAACAAGAACATACAAAATATATGGAAGGTGGCCCACGCCGGGTCAGTCCCTTTTTTATCCCGCTGATGATCATAGATATCGCAGCCGGTCATATTTCTATAAAATATGGATTCAAAGGACCAAACTACGCTTCAGTTTCTGCCTGCGCCACGGCATCACATAATATTGGAAATGCTTTCAAAACAATTCAACGCGGAGATGCGGATCTGATGGTCACCGGTGGCTCAGAAGCTGCTATTTGTCCCATGGGAGTAGCCGGGTTCAATTCAATGAAAGCGATATCTACTCGAAATGATGACCCAAAACATGCCAGCCGTCCTTTTGATAAGAACCGGGATGGTTTCGTCATGGGCGAAGGTGCAGGAATCGTTGTTTTAGAAGAGCTGGAACACGCCAAAAAACGCGGTGCCAGGATTTATGCCGAAATGCGGGGCATCGGCTTTACTGCCGATGCGCACCATATTACCGCACCATCACCCGGTGGTGAAGGCGCCGTGAGGGCTATACGACAATGTCTGGCTGATGGTGGCCTGAATCTTGAGGATGTGCAATATATAAACGCGCATGGTACCTCAACTCCCTATAACGATAGATCTGAAAGTGAAGCCATAAAAACCCTGTTCGGGGAATATGCCTATAAATTAAATGTCAGTTCCACCAAATCAATGGTTGGCCATTTATTGGGTGCAGCGGGCGGCGTTGAGTTAATTGCTTCTGTTCTGGCAATCAATAATGGTATTATTCCGCCAACCATTAATTATGAAGAGCCGGACCCCGATTGTGATTTGAATTATACACCAAATCAACCGGTGGAGAGAAAAGTGAAGGCGGCCATTAGCAACACATTTGGATTTGGCGGACATAACGCCGTATTATCGGTTTCGGAATATAAATAACCTGGATTTTGGAAGTTGGAATTTTTTAAGAAGTTATTCGGTTCGAACGAAAGAAATAATAACCACGATAAAGACAGTATTTCCTCTTTATCTGATTTTGATGAACAGATAAACAAATTCCAGAAGAAAATTGGTATTACCTTTCACGATTCCGATCTATTAACCACCGCATTTAAACACCGCTCCTTTTTAAATGTGACCAATGAAGAGAGAGTTGCTTCCAACGAACGACTGGAGTTTCTTGGTGATGCCGTTCTCGATTTAATAGTCACCGAATATTTATATGGGAAATTTCCTAAGAGAACCGAAGGCCAGTTATCCAAAATAAAATCCATTCTGGTCAGCAAACCAGTACTGGCCGAGGTAGCCACTAATCTTTCGCTGGGGAAGTACATCCTGATAAATAAAGGGGAGGAAAAAACCGGCGGCAGGCAACGCCAATCTATTCTGGCAGACACTCTGGAGGCGATTCTGGGAGCGTTGTATCTGGATCAGGGGATGGAGGTTACTAAAACTTTTGTCTCAGAAAATTTACTGACCAATTTTAAGTCAATAATGCAGCGGGAATTATTCCGGAATTATAAAAGCCTGCTTTTGGAGTATGCCCAATCCAATCTCAATAAATTACCGGAATACCGGGTTTTGAATGAGATTGGTCCGGATCATGACAAGGAATTTATCATTTCGGTCTATTTAAACGGGCAGGAAGTGGGTAAAGGAAGGGGAAAGAGCAAAAAGATGGCCGAACAGGAAGCGGCAAAATTTGCTTTACAAAAACTCGGACTATTACAGAATTCATCCGAATAGTATCAGTTCAATTTTTCAAACTTATTATCGAAGATATTAAAGTACCAAATTAATAAGTGTTTGCCTTACCTGTCGGGTAAATTTAAATTCGATTTCGTTTAAGTATTTTTTGATGAGGATTTGATGAAAATAAGCACTTTAATTTTTACAATATTAGGTATCTACCTTTCTGTCATAGCCCAGGAGTCATCTCAAGACTATAATTTAAATTTAAAGGATCAATATTCCATCCAACTCCCAAAATCAGCCCAATCCTTAATGAGTACTGGGGGGTTGAATAGCTCGGTTGATGAAGATGAATATATTGTTGATTCTGGTGATATGTTCTTAATTAAAATTGATGTACCTGGTCCAGCAATCAATATTTTTCAAAGTGCTATTACCCCAGACGGAACGGTTTTTTTGCCAAATACAAAATCATTTAAAGTAAATGGATTGAAATTGGCAGAGGCTAAAACTAAAATTATGAAAGCGTTGCAAATCTCAAATCCAAATTCTGAGGTTGAGGTTCATTTATTTCAGACTCATTCTATAACTGTCTCTATATTGGGATCAGTAAAGAAAGAGGGGAAACAACAATTGACATCATCCTCGCGTCTTTTTGATGTGATTCAGGTAGTCAATGATGAGGAATTTCTTACACAAAAAAATATTCAAAATCTATCTCCGGAAAACACTACCATATTCAGACCAAATAAAAAATTTGAATACGAAACATCTGTAGATAGCTTGAAGATAAGTTATGAAAATAAAATTTCATTAAGAAATATTGAGTTAATTCGTGACAATAAAATATTAAAATATGATTTATTTCGTTTCAAAATATTGGGAGATATAACCCAAAATCCATACCTTATGAATGATGACATTATCAAGGTACCTTACCGGGACACAGAAAAAAATGTTATTGATGTTAGTGGTGCAGTTGGTAATCCGATTTCCTTCGAATATCTTAAAGAGGATAATTTATCCACTGCTCTTGCTTACTCAGGGGGTATCCTGCCAAGTGCAGATTCATCTCATATAGAAATTTTCAGATTTAGGAATGATCAAAAGAGCTATGAAAAAATTATTGTAGATTATGAAAATAATTTACAATATCATCTATTACCTGATGACCGCATTTTTGTGCGTTATAAAACGGATTATCATCAAAAGTTCTCAGTTGAAATTCTAGGTGAGGTTAAATTTCCGGGCAAGTATCCAATTTTAGATGGCGAAACGACTTTGAAAGAGCTCATAACTCTGTCGGGAGGATTTACACCAGAAGCCTCATTAACCACTTCAAAAATCGTAAGAAGGAAAATCAGACCAAATGAAAATGATCTGGAGCGATTAGCATTGATGCGCGCCAATGAAATGACTGAAATTGAGAGGAGCTATTTTCAACAACGATCAAGAGAAGATCTTCGGATAGTAAAAGCCGATTTTAATTCCCTATTTGAAAATAATGGTGGAGAGAATATTCGCTTAAGGGACAAGGACGTGATATTTATTCCAAAGAAATTGAATGTAATATTTGTATCGGGAGGGGTATTTTACCCTGGAAATATTGAATACGATTCACTTAAAACTATTTCAGATTATCTGAATTCAGCCGGAGGCTTTGTCGAAAGAGCTAATAAGGGGAAAATGAAAATTATTAAAGCAAAGACTGGTAATTGGATTGATGGACGGCTTAATGATAAACCCATGCCTGGTGATATGATTTTTGTACCTTTGAAACGGGATAGAGATACCTGGAGTTATGTCCGGGAAGGATTAACGGTTGCGGCTCAACTTGGAGCGGTTGTCGCGGTGATATACAGTATTTCAAGATAAGTGTTGATTAATGTACAATTAGCTTTGCTGATCATTTAATTTGTGATTTAGAATTCATTTTTAATGGAAATTGCATGGAAACAAACGATCAAAAACAATCCAGTTGGTTAGATTTTTATATTTATATTTTAAAGCACCGAAAAGTCAACCTGATTGCTTTTACCTTGATTTTCATTCTTTCGGTTGTATTTGTTTTTTTTATTATGCCCTTAAAATATACCGCTGAGGTTTCAGTTCTTCCAAGTGCATCAATTGGTTCCCAAAATATAGGCGGAAAATTAGGGTCTATTGCCAGTCTGGCGGGCATTAATTTGGGAAGTAGTTCAACCCGAAATCCCGACATGTATCGGGGGATTCTTTTTTCCAGAAGCCTTTTGGAAGAGGTAATTGATCATACTTATGAATTTAAACAGGGTGATGAGGAATTTAAAGGTAATCTCATTGATTTCTTTGAGCTTGATGGTAAAACACAAGAAGAAAATGTTCAAAAAGCTCTAAAAATTATGAATGAGGGCGTTTTGGTAATAAACATCGATCCTGACAATCTGCTGATGTATGTTTCGGTGACTACTGAAAACCCGGTAATCTCGGCGCAGATAGCCAACCTTATGATTGGTATATTGGATCGAATTGTTATTCATCAATTACAGATTGAATTTAAGGAACAGGATGATTATTTAAAGAATAGAGTCTCGGAGATAAATGATAGCTTGAAAATTTCAGAAACCGAGTTAAAGAATTTTCTAGAGAGAAATCCCGATCCAACGCTTCCTGATTTTCAAATTCAACAGTTAAGATTAAGGAGAAAGATCGAACTACAAACAGCAGTTTATGTAGAATTAACCAAACAACTTGAAATATTGAAGGTTCAAAATTTTGTAAATTTAAGTCCAATTAAAATTTTGGACAAAGCGTATCCCCCTTACCGCAAGAGTCGACCCAAACGAATTTTTGTTTTAATAACCCTTGTGGCATTATTTGGTTTCCTTCAGATTAGCGGTAATGGTATATTTTATTTGTATGGCAAATTTTCAAGAGATGTGCTCCCGGAATTAAGAAAGAAAGCTGATGATCAGAATTAAGGATCTTTTTCTTTCCAATGAACGCAAAAGATTGTTTAAAAATGTCTTAAATCTCTTTTTTTTTCAAGGGACAAATTATATACTGCCATTAGTCACCATTCCCTATATTGTCAGGATTATCGGACCGGAAAAATTTGGAATATTGAGTTTTGCCCAAGTTTTAAACCAATATTTCGTCATTATTACCGATTACGGCTTTAACATAACCGGAACGCAGCGGATTTCGCAAGTACAAGAAGATATTAAAGAAAGAGCAAATGTGTTTAGCGGGATCCTTGCTGTGAGGATTTTATTATTGATTTTGACTTTTTGTATGTTAATAGTGATAATCTATTTATTTAGCTCTCTGCAACAAAATATTAGGATTTATCTTGCATATTTTTTGATGGTCCCGGGTTCAATACTTCTGTCAAACTGGTTCTTTCTTGGAATGGAAAAAATGCATTTTCTAAATTATCCAAATGTCATTTCAAAAATCGGCTATACTATTTTTATTTTTATTTTTTTAAAACAGGAAAATCAATATTATTTGGTAGCTGTGTTTTATGGTATATTTTTCGTGGTGGGAGGCATGATCAGTTTTTATCTTGCTGTTTCTCATTTCAAATTGAAATGGTCCATTCCTTCTGTTAAAACAATCATATTTTATTTTAAAGATGGCTGGCATATTTTCATATCAAATCTTTCCATCAGTCTATATCGGCAATCGAATATATTTTTCTTGGGGCTCGTTGCTTCGAACGAGATTGTAGGTTATTACAGTGCCGGAGAAAAAATAGTAAAAGTTTTACAGTCGGTTTTTACTCCGGTAACCCAGGCATTCTATCCATACGTGTCCCGGAAAACTAAAAGTTCGCCTTTGAGTGGAATCAGGTCAACAAAATTTCTTCTGAAGTGGATGGGAGGAGCCACCGCTTTGATCGCTATAGCATTAATTATATTTGCAAAACCTTTAACCCTTTTATTTCTGGGACATAAATTTACTCCGTCTATTGCCGTTTTAAGGATCAGCAGTTTTGTCATTTGTCTGGGTCTTTTAAATTATATAATTGGAATCGTTTTTATGACTAATTTTGGACTAAAAAAGGAATTTTCTAAGGGAGTGATTATTACTGGCATAATGAATATGATCGTCTGCTTATCTCTCAGTTATCTTTTTCAAGAGATTGGAACAGCAATCGCATTCCTGTTTTCAGAATTTTTTCTAATGGGTTTACTCATTTTTTATATTCATATCAACAGATCAAAATGGAGTTTTGATTTTGCAGAATGAGCAACCGCATGTCAGTATCATTATTCTTAACTGGAACGGCTGGCAGGATACCATCGAGTGTCTCGAAAGCGTTTTGAAGAATAATTATCCGAATTTTCATATTATTCTCGTAGATAATTTTTCGGAAAATGATTCTGTACAGAAAATACGTAATTGGGCGTTAAAGAGTGAGCCAGCGGTCGAACAAACTGATTTCCCTGAACTGGTATTTCCTACAGTCTCCAAACCGATACCGTTTTTCGAAATCGAAATTGAGAGGGGAGAAAAAATAGAGAATATTTTTCAGGGTAAGATGAGAATCAATCCACCAACAGGATCACTCATTCTTATTAAAAATCATGAAAATTCAGGATTCGCTGCAGGAAATAATCTGGGAGTTAAAATTGCTAATAAACTTTTTAAAAATGAGTATTTTTATTTTTTAAATAATGATACAGTGATTGATCCTGAGGCACTCTCAACTTTAGTTAGTAATTTTGAAAATAATTTGAATTATGGAGTAGGAACCTCAGCAATCTATTATTATACACAATCTAATAAAATACATAATTTAGGTGGTAAAATCACTGTAAGAGCTACTGCGTATTACTACACCACTAAATCGAATGGGGCTGAAAGAAGGATTACTTTTGTAACGGGTTGTGCTTTATTAATTCGAAAAACAGTTTTAGAAAAAGTTGGATTATTTTCAGAAAAATTTTTCTTTGGTGAAGAAGACTTTGAATTTAGTTGGCGGCTTAGAAAAAGTGGTATCCATGTTCAATGTGTATTAGAGAGTAGTGTTTATCATAAGGTGAGTATTTCTTCAAAAAAACTTTACGGAAATGAACCGCGTCGACTATTTCTTTCCATCTATGCAAGAGTTGTTGACATGAAAAATAATTTAAGCTACCTGGTATGGTGGATTTGGCGAGCTGCTGTTTTAATATATTCATTTTTTTGGCTTACTCTGAAATTTAATCAGGATATTGGAATTACAATAAAAATTATTTTAATGGTTAATAAATATTCAAACCTTTATGACAATGCGAATAAATCAACAGTGGAAACAATTTTACAAATAAATAAACTATGATAAATTTGCTCTCAAGTTTCATCTTGCTCTTTTTTACAGTTGGATTAACTATATTTGAAAAAAGAAATTTTAATAACATAATCACGCCATTTACTGTTATTGCTTGGCCTTTAACAATTATTAGTGTTATAGCAAATTTAATTGTCGTTGAATTCGGATTCTTGCCAGTTACAGTAAAGGCTAATTTTTTTATTCTGATAAATATATTCCTAATTTGGTTAATTGGTGTTTTTTTATATAATTTATTTGGAAAACCGTTAGAAATGAAAAATTACCTAAACGGTTTTTCTAAATTAAAGGATTTTAGAGGAATCATAATATTTTTTTCATGGATTGTCATTTTTGTATCCTTATTAAAAGTTTTTACTATTCTGACGTCTCAAGGTATAGATTATATAGCGACCCAAGAATATGAAGATCAAATGAGTAGAGGAATAGCAGCTCATTTGATCAATATTGGAGAAGTGCTTCTAATCCTGTTAGTTATTATTTCTGACAAGATTAAAAAGAATTGGTTATATTATTTAACAATTTTGTGTTTGGGTCTTTCTATTATTTCTGTGATGGTAAAATATCCAATTATTTGGACTGTATTAATAATTCTTTTTATTAAAAATCTTTCTAATCCTGCAAAAGTGCAAATTAAAAAATTTTCATATATTGTACTGTTCGTTATCTTTGTATTTTTTTTAAATTTTGCAATTTTATTTTTTGGTTGGGGGACTTTTTCATTTGAAAATAAAAGAATGTGGGTATTAATATCGGGCTGGTTCTTTAACTATCTGTTTTCCGGTCCTATGCTTTTGGATAAATGGATGGAATTAGCATATAGTAAACCATGGTGGACAATTTTTACGGTGTTTAAGAACTTTATTAATGTCGTCATTGGTAATCCGGAAAGATTGAATTCTACCCACCTTGTATCTCCCGGTTTTATGCGTGTATCACCGGATTTTCTTTCAAATGTTGGCACAAGTTTTGGCACCTATTACTTAATCGGGGGATTCACTTTTACTATATTGGCAACAATAATTTTTGCATTTTTCTCATATTATTTTTATTTCAAAAGTTTTCATAGCCGAAATAAAGTAGTAATATTTATAAATGCTCTTTTTCTGGTGATGGGAACACTAAGTTTTTTCGGACAATATTTTACTTTAATTTCTTTTTATGAATTAACATTTATATATATGGTACTATTAGGAATATTTGAAATTGTTTTAAAAATTAAAAATGCAAAACCAATAAATGCTTGACTATTGCTTTCAAAGCTTAGGCTATTATTATATAAATGAAATCAAAAAAAAATATTTTACATCTTATAAATTCATTAGAACCTGAAGGTGCACAAACACTGCTTCTCAATATGCTACAGTTTTTTGATCTGAAAAAGTATAATATAATTGTTGCCTATCTACATAAAAATGGCAATGCCTTACATAACATTGAGATTCCATCAAAAATTAAAATAATAGACTTATCTATTGAAGGTAAAATTAATATATTTGTTTTACTCAAAATTGTTAAAATAATAAAAGATGAAAAAATAGATATTATCCATACCCATTTAGTTCATTCCGGTATTCTTGGCAAAATTGCAGGAAAATTAACTGGAGTTATGTATGTTGTATCGACCAGACACTATGGCTATGCAAATAAAGCAAATAGTTTATTATATAGAATGGAGGATAAACTTACAAAGAATTGCACAGTAGTAATTGCAATATCTGAGGCCGTAAAAAAGCATTTATTAGCAAATAGAATTTTGAAAGAAGAAAAAATTAGAGTTATCCACAATGGTATAAACACAAATTTATTCCGACCAGTTTCGGATATCAATAGAAAGAAAAATAATAATATTATTATCGGAACAATCGGACGTTTGCATCCCGCAAAAGGATATCCGATACTATTAAAAGCGTTTAAAATTGTTTTAAAAGAATTTGGGAATGTCAGGCTCGAAATTGTCGGAGACGGTCCTTCACGAAAATGTTTGATGAATTTAGCAGAGAACCTTGAAATATCTTCCTATATTATTTGGCATGGTTCCATTCCTCATTTTGATGTGATCCGGAATTTATATCGATGGGATTTATTTGTTTTGAGTTCAAAATGGGAAGGTTTTGGTATCGCCGCAGTGGAGGCGATGGCAGCAGGTTTAGCAGTTATTGCCTCTAAGGTTGATGGAATTATTGAGATTGTTGACGATGGTAAAACTGGCTATTTGTTTGAAAGTGATGACTATGATGATATGGCCTTTAAAATGAAAGCACTTTTAGGAGATCCCAATAAACGAAAAACTATGGGCAAAAATGGAAGAGAAAAGGTATTTAGACAATTTTCCATTCAGCAGACGGTGTTAAAAACCGAAGAAATTTATAACGGTTTGAATTCTCATAAATGATTTTTGAATTATTAAAGATTACATTTTAAGTTGTTATATTTGCACAATTTTGTTTAAGAGATTTTAATAGTATAATTGGTGGTGAGTAAGTTTTAAGGAAGATATCGATTATTAAAATATTAATAAATCAACTTATAATAATTTAGAACAAACTTACTTTTTATGAAAATATAACTTTAGCACTTTTATAATTAAGTAATCGATTCGATATTTATGCCCAAAATAGTAATAATTGGAAGTTATGCCCCATCCTTAATAAATTTTAGAGGTCATCTGATTAAGTCGCTGGTGAAATCAAAGTATGATGTAGTGGCATGTGCACCAAATTTTGATGAGAGGACGATATCGGAATTACACTTAATTGGTGCTAGTTATAAAGAATATTCTTTACATAGTACAGGATTAAATATATTATGGGACTTTATTAGTTTTTGTCAAATATTAAAAATATTAAGAAGAGAAAGACCCAATATTACGTTTCTATACACGATTAAGCCTGTTATCTATGGTTCTATCGCTGCAAAACTAGCCGATGTCAAAAGTATCTATTCTTTAATATCTGGGCTTGGAAGTACCTTTGTGGTAGATGATTGGAAATCGAAATTGTTAAATCATTTCATAATAATAATGTATAAAATAAGTTTAACTTTTAATAAAAAAATTTTTTTTCAAAATTCCGATGATTTGAATTTATTTTTTGATAAAAAGTTAATAAAAAAAACTGAAAAAGCAATATTAGTCAATGGATCCGGAGTTGATTTAAAATTTTATCACTATGAAGGTAATTATCCATCAAAAATCTCTTTTTTGCTAATTTCCAGAATGATTAGGGAAAAGGGTATATTCGAATTTATTGAGGCAGCAAAAATAATTAAAAAAGATTGGGAAAATGTACAATTTGATATTGTCGGTTTTTTTAATGGCAATGTGAACAAAATAAATAAAGAGCTATTGAGAGAAATGAATGATCATGGGATAATTAATTTTCATGGTAGTACAACGGATGTACGTCCATTTATTAAAAATTCATCGGTATATGTATTACCATCTTTCTATAGAGAAGGAATACCCCGATCTATTCTTGAAGCAATGTCTATGGGAAGACCTATAATAACTACGAGTTTACCGGGATGTAAGGAAACGGTAATTCAAGGGGAAAATGGATTTTTGGTATCTCCGAAATCTGTCTCATCGCTTGTAGAGGCGATGATTTTTTTTATCAAAAATCCAAAAGCTATTCCAAGGATGGGATATAAGAGCCGTAAAATTGCAGAGAAAAAATTTAATGTTCATACTGTTAATCAAACTATACTGAATGAAATGAATATTCGAAATTGACAGTGGTAATTTATCTTAAGATTGTAATGATTGTATAAATGTAAAATATCATTAATCATATAGAGAATAAATTAAATTTTTTAGTGAATATATCATAATAGCCTTCGATTAATATTAAATTAAAATGGAAGATATTGTAATCATCGGATCTGGTGGTCATGCGAAGGAAATCGCTTTTTTAATAGAGGATATTAATGCAAATAAGAAAACCTGGAATATTTTAGGATATATCGAAAAAGACAGATCGGATACAGGAAAAGTTAATGGCAGATATGAAGTAATTGATAATGAATCTTTTTTTGATAAATGCACGGAAAAGATTAACATTGCCATTGCCATCGGTTCGCCGCTGGTCGTTAAAGCTGTTCAGACAAGATTAGCAAAAAAATACTCCCATGTTTTACAATTCCCTAATCTTATCCATCCCTCTGTAAAGGCTAATATACGAGATGTTCGATTAGGCCAAGGCAACCTTATTTGTGCCGGTAATATTTTTACAACTGATATACTCGTTGGCTCATTTAATTGTATAAATAGGAGTTGTAATATTAGTCATGATACAATTATTAAGGATTATTGTGTTATAAATCCCGGTGTGAATATTTCGGGAGGTGTTGCAATAGAATCGACCTGCCTTATAGGCACAGGTGCCACCATCCTTCAATATCTTACAATTGGGGAAAATGCCACTGTTGGGGCAGGAGCAGTGGTAACTAAAAATGTGGAAAAAGGAAAAACCGTTATCGGGATTCCCGCGAAACCTATAGATTAAAGAAATTTAAGCAGGAGGTAGAATTGAAAGTATTAGTTACCGGTGGTGCCGGTTATATTGGATCAGTCCTGACGAGACAATTGTTATCGAGAGGACACAAGGTTAGAGTATTGGATATTTTAAACTTCGGGGGTGAATCCCTCTTGGGAATTTTAAATGACCCAAATTTTGAATTTCAGTGGGGTGACGTCCGTATAAAAAATGACATTGAGAAGGCCGTGAAGGATGTTGATGCTGTAGTCCACTTGGCCGCCATTGTAGGTGATCCTGCCTGTGCAAAAGAACCCGACATTGCGCGTGAGACTAATCTGGAAGCCTCAATAAATTTATTTAATGCCTGTGAAAAATCTAAAAATATTAAGAAATTTATTTTTGCCTCAACCTGCAGCAACTATGGTAAAATGAAGCACAATGAGTTTGTAACTGAAGACTCTCCTTTAAAGCCTGTCTCACACTACGCAAAATTAAAGGTGAGTTTCGAAAAATATCTGTTAGAAAGTAAAACCAGATCTGACTTTATTCCCACATCACTACGTTTTGCAACGGTCTATGGTATTTCTCCCAGAATGCGCTTCGATCTGACAGTAAATGAATTTACCAAGGACGCTGCATTGGGAAGAGAATTAATAATCTTTGGGGAACAATTCTGGCGGCCATATTGCCACGTGGAGGATTTGGCGCGTTCCTGTATACTCATTCTAGAATCTTCCTCCGAAAAAGTCGATCACCGAGTATTTGGCGTTGGAGATACAAAAGAGAATTATCAGAAAAAAATGTTAGCTAATGAAATATTGAGAGTATTACCTGAAACCAGGATTAAGTATGTACACAAAGAAGAAGATCACAGGGATTATAGGGTGGACTTTGCCCGTATAAAAAATGATTTAGGATTTAAAATTACTAAAACCGTTCCAATGGGAATAAAAGAAATAAAATTTATTGTACAAAATGGTTTTCTGGTAGATCCGGATAATAAAATATATAGCAATTCTTAGGGGAGTTTATGATACCGCTTTCTGTTCCGCATATTCGTGGCAATGAGTGGAAATATATAAAAGAATGTTTAGATACCGAATGGGTTTCCTCTGTTGGAAAATATGTTACCAGGTTTGAAGAAGATATTTGTAGGTTAACATCTGCAAAATATGCCGTTGCATGCGTAAATGGAACAGCAGCACTGCAGGTTGCTTTACAAATTGTGGGTGTAGTACCCGGCGATGAGGTGTTGGTGCCAACGGTAACATTTATTGCTCCGGTAAACGCTATAAGGTATCTCAACGCAGAGCCGGTATTCATGGATTGTGATCATTTCTATAATATAGATGTGAGTAAGGTGATTGAATTTATCAGAATGGAAACTATCTATAAAAATGGTTTCTCGTATAATAAATCCACCGGGCAGAGAATTTCTGCAATTGTGACAGTCCATGTATTTGGCAATGCTGTAAATATTTTTGAATTGGTTGATTTATGTAAGGAAAGAAATATAAGAATCGTTGAGGATGCCGCGGAAAGTATTGGTGTTTTTTATAATTCGGATCCATTTAAAAATATTTACGCTGGGACAGTTGGTGACATAGGCTGTTTTTCCTTCAATGGAAATAAGATTATTACCACCGGTGGTGGTGGAATGATTGTCACAAATAATACTAAATATGCTGAAAAAGCAAAATACCTTACCACCCAGGCCAAAGATCATGAAATTTACTATATTCATAATGAGGTAGGCTATAATTATCGTTTAACGAATATCCAGGCGGCCATGGGAGTGGCGCAGCTTGAGAAACTGAATGAATATATCTTAAAAAAGAAAAAAAATTATAAGATTTATAAGAATAATATAGACAAAATTCCAGGTTTATCAATAGCAGAAGTTCCTGGTTACGCTGAATCCAATTATTGGTTTTATTGCCTTCAAATAGATGAAAAAGTTTATGGAAAAAAGAGAGATCAATTAATGGAGTATCTCCAGGTTAACGGGATTCAAACCAGGCCGATTTGGCATCTCAATCATCTTCAAAAACCCTATCGAAATTGCCAGTCATACAGGATTGAAACCGCATATAATATTTTCGCAGATACTCTGAACATACCTTGTTCGGTTAATTTGAGTGAAGAACAAATTTGTTATGTTATAGAGAAGCTTGCTAATGGAAAAAAGTAGAAAATTAAGTCTTCAAATAAAATACCTGATAGATAAACTTATAGCACTTGTTGGCCTGGCAATTACATCTCCAATTTTCTTGATTGTTGGATCGATATTGAAATTTCAAGGAGAAGATATTTTTTACTTTCAGAACAGGGCCGGATATCTCGGTGAAGAATTTGAGGTTATTAAATTTACTACAATGCCAAAAGGGTCTGAAAAATTTGGCTTGATTACGACCACAGATGATCCGCGGCCAACAAAATTGGGTAAGTTCTTGAGAAAAACAAAAATCAACGAATTGCCCCAACTTATTAATGTCTTAAAAGGAGAAATGAGCATTATCGGTCCGAGGCCCATAATTAAATCTCAGTTACTGGAAAGTTTATCCGAAGAAGAAATTAGACAATATTACCAAATGCGTCCTGGGATAACCGGCTTAGCTTCATTACATTTTCATCATGAAGATAAATTACTCGCGAAAGCCGAAAATCCTCGCCAGTATTTTAATACAGTCCTGATGCCTCAAAAAAAAGACCTGGAGATTCAGTATGCACAGGAATGGAATTTATTTTATGATTTGAGGATACTATATTTGACGATTAGAAGCCTGATATGGGAGGCGGTCAGGATTTCAACTAAGTAATATATTCTGTGTTTAAATCTATCTGTGATTAATATTTAAAAATGAAAATCCCTTTTGTTGACTTGAAATCTCAGTATCAAGTAATTCGAGCTGAAATACTTCCTGCACTCGAAAAAGTATGTGAAAACTCAAGTTTTGTCCTCGGTCCTTCTGTTAAAAAGTTTGAGGATAACTTTTCCCAATATATTGGCTCGAAATTTTGTTTAGCTTTAAACTCGGGTACCGCAGCAGATCAACTGGCTATTCAAGCACTGATTCAACCAGGTGATGAAGTCATTACCACTTCCAATACTTTTATTGCTACCAGTGAAGCAATAACTGCTGCGGGTGGCAAAGTAAAATTTGTGGATATCGAAGAAGATTCATATAATATGGATCCGACTAAATTAGAAGCGGCGATATCAATGAAAACAAAAGTAATTATTCCGGTTCATCTTTATGGTCAGCCGGTAGATATGGATCCGATACTGGAGATAGCCAGAGCGCATAATTTGTTCGTAGTTGAGGATGCTGCACAGGCCCATGGTGCGGAATATAATGGCAAAAAAGCTGGTACCCTGGGTAAGGCGGCCGCCTTTTCCTTCTATCCCGGAAAAAATCTGGGTGCCTACGGAGAAGGAGGCGCGGTGACCACTGATTCGGAAAAAATTGCCGAGTTTGTGCAGGTGTATCGGGATCATGGTTCACGGGAAAAATACATCCATGAGTTTGAAGGACATAATATGCGAATGGAGGGATTCCAGGGAGCTGTCTTAAATGTAAAACTGAAATATCTGGATGAATGGACCAATAAACGACGAAGAAATGCAAAACTCTATGACCAGCTTTTTCAGGAGGTGGAAGGTATAGTCGTACCCAGGGAGATGCCCTATGCCAAACACGTTTATCATCTATATGTGATCCGGGTGAAAGAACGGGAAAAGCTGCAGCACTATCTGAATGAAAATGGAATTGCCTCCGGATTTCACTATAAATATCCCCTGCATCTGCAAAAGGCCTATCAGCATCTGGGATATAGTGAGGGTGACTTTCCGGTAACTGAAAAAGTGATGAAAGAAATTATCTCTTTGCCCATGTATCCTGAATTAACCGAAGAGCAGATCGAATATGTGGCCCATCACGTGATATAGTTTGTCAAGAATAATCACTAACTTACGAT
>CAYVKM010000085.1:0-15785 GCA_964452045.1 uncultured Calditrichaceae bacterium | reverse complement strand
TGGCGAAACATCCGTCGGTTTCCCCGCAATTATGTGCTTTTCACTTCTGTGCAAAGCCTGGTGACCTTTCTGGTAATTTTGGCCGCAATGGGGATTGGTTTCCTCTTCATCCGACATTCCCTCTACGAAAACCAGCTGGAAGCAGTTATCATCCTGGCCGCTCTCGGTTCTATGACGGCTCCCTTAACCATTGCCCGAATCGCTATCGAAAGGAAAATTAAAGGCAGATTGACCCACCTGCTGCAATTTATTTCCAGTCTGGACAGTTTTTGGGGTATTACCATCGCCGGGATTGTTATGGCTATTTTCGATCCCCTTCAATATCACTGGATCAACAGTGGCTGGATCTGGTTAATTCTCTGTATTTTGATCAGTGTTGTTCTGGGGCTTCTTTTCCGCTATTTGATCCGGCTTCGTTTCCAGCAGGATGAAATTTTCGTCCTGGTTCTGGGACTGGTTATTTTTACCAGCGGTATTGGTTTTTACCTAAAATTGTCCCCTATTTTTATGAATTTTATCATCGGTGCCACCCTCTCCCAGTTTCCCCGGGAAAGTGAGAAAGTTATGCGAGTTATCCATCCCGCTGAAAAACCAACCTATCTCTTCCTGCTTATCTTTGCTGGTGCCCTGTGGAACTACCGGTTTTGGGGAGAGATAATTCTGATAGTCATTTTCATTCTGGCAAGATTTTTCGGGAAATATCTCGGGGGCTGGATCAGTGCCCGAAAAATCGATTGTGCTTTCGAAATTCCTCCCAATATAGGTAAAGCCCTGCTTTCCTTTGGCGGGATATCTTTGGCTATTGCTTTTAATTTTCAACTCTTTTACGGTGGTCCGATAAGTAATTTTTTGATGAGCACAACCATTCTGGGAATTCTCATTTTTGATGAATATACCGCAATCAGCACCCTGAATATTTTGAGAAAGCAAGGTGAGGCAGGCTGATGCGGATCATCTTCATCATTCTGGTTTTGTTATTACTCATGGCTGCCATTACCCGCATTGGTCCGGGAGAATCCATTCAGCAAATGCCAATGAGTATGCTCGCCCTGGGGTTTACTCTTATTGTGGCCTACCTCATCGGAAAAATGACTTCCGCAATAAAAGTTCCAAAGATAACCGGCTATATCCTGGCCGGTATCCTGACCGGACCTTACATCATAAACCTGCTCTCAAAATCAACCGTGCAAAATCTGCAACTTATTGATAATATGGCTCTAAGCCTGATTGCACTCACCGCCGGTGGGGAATTTCGCTATAGCGCGATACGAAAACAGTTCAAAACAATTGGCAGTGTTATTTTCTGGAAGATCCTACTAGTGATACTGGCTTTTATTTTCTTCATCTTTATTTATAAGGCCCATATCCCATTTTTGCAGGATCAATCCATGGGTGCTGTTTTGGGTGCAGCTCTTTTATTTGGAGCCCTTTCAATCGCAACATCACCTGCCACTACAATTGCCATTATTTCCGAGACCAAGGCCAAAGGAAAGTTTACCGACTTCGTGCTGGGTGTCACTGTGTTCAAGGATGTGATTGTGGTGCTGGTTTTTTCTCTGGCTTTATCCATTGCCAAACCATTAATTCTTCCCGATACGCATATTCAATTCAGCTATTTCATTTCTGTTCTGTTGGAAATTATGCTCTCCATTGTTGTCGGCATTGCTGCAGGTGCTTTGATCCTGGTTTACTTAAAATATGTGAAGGAACAAAAGGCCTTATTTCTGCTGGGATTTATTATTTTTATTATCGAATTATCAAATTTCATCCATCTGGAAGTTATCCTGGTCTTTATGGTAGCAGGATTTTTCGTCCAGAACTTCAGCCAATTAGGCCATCATTTGATTGACGCCATTGAAGACAGCGCATTGCCGATATTTGTAGTTTTCTTTGCTATAGCCGGGGCATCTCTCAATTTCAACATATTAATGCAAAATTGGCTGCTGGCAGTATTGATTGTCCTGCTCCGGCTGCTAACCACATATTCCGGGACTTATGTTGGGGTCCAATTGACATCGCGAGATAAAAATATAAAAAATTATGGCTGGATGGGTTTCATTGGTCAGGCCGGATTATCATTGGGATTAAGTGTCCTCTTAATGAAAAAAATCCCCGGACCAATTACTAAAAATATAGCAACATTAATTGTCGCTTCCATCGCCATTAATCAGATTATCGGGCCAATTCTGTTCCGATATTCGATAGGCAAAGTAGGTGAAGGAAAATAAAACGGAGGCAGAGCCACTCTGCCTCCGGACAATCCTGCAGTTTAATAATAAGATAAATATCGATCCAGCTCCCACTGATGTACCTGGGAAATATAAGTTGACCATTCCATTTTTTTTGCTTCAACAAAATGATTAAAAATATGCTCGCCAAGCGCTTCCCGCATCACCTTATTTTTCTCTAAATTTTGAACTGCTTCCAGTAAATTTGCCGGTAACTCATCAATTCTGAGCCGGCGTTTTTCCCTTTGACTCATGGTAAATATGTTTTTATTAACGGAAGGCGGCGGGGTCAGATTTTTCTCAATACCATCCAATCCGGCAGCCAGCATCACCGTAAGGGCAAGATACGGATTTGAGGCGGGATCCGGCACACGGACTTCTATTCGGGTGCTGAGTCCACGTTTCGCCGGAACTCTTACCAGCGGGCTTCTGTTCCGCTCGGACCAGGCAATATTCACCGGCGCTTCGTAACCAGGGACCAACCGTTTAAAAGAATTTATCAAAGGATTGGTTACCGCCACAAATGCCCGGGCATGTTTCAGAATACCCGCTATATAAGATTTTGCTACTTTGGACAAACCATCCTTACTCTGCGGATCGAAAAACATGTTCTTATCACCGGAGAAAAGCGATTGATGGACATGCATCCCGGAACCGTTGATTCCGAAGATTGGTTTGGGCATAAAGGTAGCGTGCAGATTAAACTTCTGGGCAATTTTACGTACTACAAATTTAAAGGTAGCAACATTATCTGCTGTTTGAATTGCCGGAGCATGTTTAAAATCTATTTCATGCTGGGCATGGGCCACCTCATGATGTGCGGCTTCCACTTCAAATCCGAGCGTATTCAAAACATTGACGATCTCCCGCCGGGCATTTTCTCCCAAATCCAGCGGTGCGAGGTCAAAATATCCGGCGGAATCGTGGGTACTGCGGGTAGGCCGGCCCCGTTCATCATTCAGGAAAAGAAAAAATTCTGCCTCCGGTCCTGCCTGCATCACATATCCCATTTTTCCGGCTTTATCGCAGACTTTTTTCAGGATTTGGCGGGGGCAGCCTTCAAACGGGCTGCCATCCGGATTCATGATATCACAGATAACCCGGGCAATTTTTCCTTCGTTATTGGTCCAGGGAAAAATCCGGAAGGTTTCCAAATCCGGTCGCAAAAGCATATCCGATTCTTCAATCCGGGCAAAGCCTTCGATGGAAGAGCCGTCAAACAGGATTTCTCCATCCAGGGCCTTTCCAAATTGTGATTCCGGGACTTCAACATTTTTATTTACCCCGAAAATATCGGTAAACTGAAGGCGAAGAAATCTAATGTTTTCATCCCGACAGATCTTTAATACATCATTCTTATCCATTAAAACTCCTTAATTTGTAATGTTGTTAAATATTAATTCATTTTGCAAATATCTACTCATAAAAGGCACAAATATAACATGTATTCTACATAATGCAAGATAAATTAAATTCACTATGTCATTATTGGAGTGACACAAAACATCTTTTCAACAAAGTTGAAATTAACCAATTTGTTTAAATTCTCCGTACACCTGATTAAGATTTAAGAGAATGGTTTTTTCAATGTGGCTATAATCTGCAAATAATTTTGATTATATTTACAACTCTTAATTCATCGGGCAGAGAGATAACTGCAGTTAAACTTTTTAACGTTTGTAACTTTAAATAGAGGGATTAATCTAAACTATTGAAACCGGTAATGGACAACAGCCAGGTAAATAAACTTGTTTCAGAAGCTAAAAAGGGAGATCAAGTTGCATTCACTCAACTGGTTGAATTTTTTAGTGAACGGGTTTATAACTTAGGGTTAAGAATTTTAAAAAATCCGGATGATGCAGCAGATGTTTTGCAGGAAACCTTTTTGGCGGTATATGAAAAAATTGATTCATTTGACGGAAGATCAAATTTTTTCACCTGGTTGTATCGAATTGCCACCAATTTTGCATTCATGAAGTTAAGAAAAGACAAACGGACGATATATACCGATCAGGATATGGAAGTGCAGTTTGACAATCCTGACCAGGTTCAAATACATGAGTGGCAGGATGTTCCGTTGCAGGATATGTTAAATGATGAATTTCGAAAAAGACTGGATGATGCGGTGGATCAATTGCCGGAAATATACCGGTCGGTATTCATCTTAAGAGATCTGGAAAATATGTCGATTAAAGAGACCAGCAAAATATTGGATATTACCGAATCGAATGTAAAAATTCGATTGAAGCGGGCCCGGCTTTACCTGCGGGAACAGCTGGCACAATACATGACCGAATTTGTAAAAGAAAACTGAAAAAGATGGAAAAACATAGCAAAAAATTAATAGACGAACTTTGTAATTACCTGGGTCAGGATTTGGACCACCCGATGTGCAAGGAATTAATGCATCACGTCAACGAATGTCCGGAGTGCCAGTTTTACCTGGATACCGTAAAGATGACCGTTTCAATTTTCCGGGATACCCATAAATCCGAACCCATGCCCGACCACGTGAAGGATAATCTGCTGAAAACGCTGAATCTCAAAAAATAGTCACACCTGATTAAACCGCATTTTACAAAAACCTTAAAATCTCTATCCCTCGTTTCTCATCACAATTTTACCAAACTGTTTAACATCCGCCATTTTCTGAAAGGCAGATTCAAATTCTTCGTACAGAAAAACGTTATCAATTATGGGTTTTATTTGATTATCGTCGAAAAAATTTATCATATTTTTAAAATCATCCGGGTGACCCATGGTCGTTCCCTGAATGCGAATTTGTTTCCAGAACACACGCCGGAGATTCAATTCTGGAACATTTCCTGCGGTAGCCCCGAAAACCACAATCCGGCCACCGGGCCTCACCAGTTCGAGCAGGTCTTTAAAACCGGGGCCACCGGCACTATCGACAATCAGATCAATACTATTTTGGCCAAAAGTTTCAACCGCCTCTTTGATCCAATTTTCGTTACGATAGTTGACTCCGGCAGTTGCTCCATTTTGTCTGGCCCGTTCAATTTTTTCATCATCCCCGGAAGTAACAAAAACCTGCACCTTAGCTGCAAGTGCCATTTTCAGCATCAGACCGGCCACCCCACCACCAATTCCGGTTAATAAAAGTTTCTCACCTTTTATTAGGCCACCCTGCCGGAAAAGTGCACGATACCCGGTTATTCCACCCAGGGGTATTGCAGCTGCTTCCTCAAACGATAAATATTCTGGTTTCTCAGTAATATTGGAAAACGGCACCATGCTATAATCCGCCAATGTGCCATTTTCCGGCATTCCCAATATCCCGAAATCCGGAGATTGTGCGGAAGGGTTGTCTCCCCAGTTAAGTGTCGGGTTAATGAGTACCGGTTTCCCCAGCCAGCCCCGATCCACTCCCAGTCCACCTTTCTTAACGACGCCCGCACCATCCGAGCCAAGAATAACCGGCAATTTTATTTTTGCGTACAATCCTTTGACAATCCATAAATCACGGTGATTTAATGCAGAGGCTTTTATCCGGATCAGCACTTCTCCCGGTTTGGGAACAGGAATATCCATTTTTTCAATTTTCAAATGAGCCAGGTCGCCGGTTTTTTGCAGAACAATAGCCTTCATCTTTTCCATTTCTTGTCTCCCTTGTATTTGTTCAAAAATAGGGAATGTATTCACAGAGCACAAGCAGCTTGATGATTGGAGTTCTAACTCATTCTAATAAAAAAATCTGACTTTTATTTACAATGAACAAAATATTTGAGAAAAACAAAACAGTGGCATTTCACTCTACTCCCTTCCTAATTTCGTATATGACACAACTTCCCATCCACCCGGTTACCGTCCATTTTACCATTGCTTTATTCACCATAAGCATTTTATTTGATTTGATTGGCATTATAACAGGGAACGACAAATGGCATCAGGCTGCCTGGTATAATCTCATTTTTGCCGGTATTGCCAGTCTTTTTTCTATCCTCACCGGACTGATGGATTCGAACCATCTCCACCTGCAGGCTGAGGTTGCAGGAACTTTGGATAACCATAAAACCAGCGCTTTTGTTATATCGGCAATCATTCTTGGCTGTCTTTTCTGGAGAATCGCAATGAAGGGAAATTTTCCTCATCAGCAGAAAACGATCTACTTTGTTCTTAACCTGTTTGGATTACTGGTTTTAATCTATGGCTCTTTCCAGGGGGGTAAACTGGTTTACCGATATGGCATCGGCGTACATTCTCCCATCTCTTCCCAAAAACTGGTTGAAAAGGATATCAAAAAACCGGAATTAAAACCATGGGATGACCTCTTTTTGCCGGCTGATAGTTCAAATTCGCCGGAAAAGCAAAAATAGAATTCTTCATTACCAACAAGTAAATTAGGTTAAATTTCGCACCGGACTCCTTTATTTAAAATCAAACCAGGTAAATTTATTATTAATGAGTCCTAAAAGTGTTTAAATTACTGATCAAGGAATATATATAGATTAAGAATAAAAATTATGGTTATCTCTTTCATCCTTCTCATCATAGGCTTTTTCCTGCTGATCAAAGGAGCGGACTATCTGGTAGAAGGATCGTCCTCGTTGGCATCAAAATTAAAGGTCTCCGAACTGCTGATTGGCCTTACCATTGTGGCATTTGGCACCTCCACGCCGGAACTGATCGTCAATATTATCTCCAGTTCCCAGGGTAATACCGATATTGCGTTCGGAAATGTTATTGGCAGCAATATTGTAAATATTCTGTTAATCCTGGGAATTGCGGGACTCATCTATCCTTTAAGAACAGAAAAAAATACAGTCTGGAAAGAAATCCCGTTTTCCTTGATGGCGGCAGTGGCGCTGTTAATTTTATGTAATGATATGATTCTGAATGGAGAGCCCTCCATTCTTTCCCGTGGCGACGGGCTCATTTTATTGCTTTTTTTTATTATCTTTCTTACCTATTCATTTGGTCTCAGTAAAGTTGAGATACAGGACAAACCGGACATTAAAATTTTTTCCAACCGGCGAGTCGTTGTCTACATCCTAGTAGGGTTAATCGCCTTATTTTTTGGAGGACGATTCGTGGTTAACAGTGCGGTCGATATTGCTCAAAAACTGAATATCAGTGAAAAATTAATCGGTCTGACAATTGTGTCAATCGGTACGTCACTCCCGGAGCTGTTTACTTCGGCGGTAGCTGCCAAAAAACACAAATCCGATATCGCAATCGGTAATGTGGTTGGTTCAAACATTTTTAATATATTCTTTATTCTGGGGATCAGCGCAGTCATTAGACCATTACCCTATCCCAATATTCTAAATTCCGATTTAATTATTTTGATTGTGGCATCTTTGCTTTTATTTTTAACCATGTTTACCGGTCAAAAACGTCGACTGGACCGCTGGGAATCTTTTTTATTTTTGATACTATATTTGGGTTATGTTATCTTTCTGATATCCAGAAGGTAAATAAAACAACAGAAATACAATACACATAAAGGAGTAAGCCATGGAAAAAGCAAAACCAACAAAAAAGAAAACCAAAGCAATCCCCAAAAAAACCACCAAACCCAAAGCAGCAGTTAAAAAGCCCAATAAACCCAAAGCGACAAAAAAGCAAGAGCCGGCAGAGGTTAAAGAGCAGGAACCGACTGAAAGTAAGGAGACCGAAGAAAAAGAATTTGAAACCACCGAAGAAAAATTGCGGAAAATGGGTGATAAGCTCAGCGAAGCGGCGGATAAAGGCGTAATGGCTTTGAAAGAAGTATTTGAACGAGTCAAGGACTTTTCCTCAGATGCAGCTGAGTTAACCAAACTGAAAATCGAGATCAGGAATTTAAAGACCGATCGCGAAAAACTTTATGCCAGCATGGGTAAAAAATTATGGGATATGAAAAAAACAGACAAATTCGGAAACGTCCAGTCAACTTTCAATGAAGATTTTACCAAACTGGAAGATTTCGCGGATAGAATTGCTAAAAAAGAAAAACAGGCAGAAAAAATCTCCTTATAAAAGGGAAGTCTGAGGCCAAAGAATGGACACTAATAGTTTTACCAAATTCATAAATGAGATACTGCATTATCATCTTTTCGAACTGAACAAGACCTGGATTACGCCCTCTTCAATTGTGATGTTTATTATCGTTGTTTTGCTTTTCTTTCTGTTATCGAAGATACTGAGAACCGCTATTTTAAACAGAATTCTGAACCGCTTTCAAATTGACCAGGGCACCAAATACAATTTAAACCGGGTAATTCATTACCTGATAATGATTACCGGTGCCATCGTATCATTTCAATTCATTGGTCTGGATTTAACCGGCTTGGCATTTATTTTTGGACTTCTGTCTGTGGGTATTGGTTTTGGCCTGCAAAATATCGCCTCAAATTTTGTATCCGGTTTAATCCTCCTTTTCGAGAGACCAATAAAAATAGGCGACCGGGTTACAGTCGGCGATACCGAAGGGGATGTCACATCGATCAATATGCGGTCCACCACAATCCGATCCCTGAAAAATATTACCATAATTGTCCCTAACTCCGATTTCATTTCTTCCCAGGTTATCAACTGGTCGCATGGAGATCCCACGGTACGCCTGGATGTGGAAGTTGGGGTCTCCTATAATTCAGATTTGGATACAGTTATTCGCTGTCTAAAGGAAGTTGCCCAAGAAAACAGCGGTGTACTTTCCGAACCGCAGCCGGAAGTCTATTTTACCAGCTTTGGGGATTCTTCCTGGAATATGAGACTATTGGTCTGGTTAAATAATCCCTATCGTTACTATGCAACCCGCTCGGACATCAATTGCGCCATTGTTAGAAAGTTTAGAGAAAATAAGGTCGAAATTCCTTTCCCACAACGGGACTTGCATGTGCGTTCTCCTTTACCGGTTCCTTTATCTAAGGAGACATATTAATCAGCCAAGCTGCCGTAATTTCGCTATCCGGGTAATAAAAATTATGGGGATTATTCTTAATAGATCTTCGGAGATTGATTTTTCCGGATTAGCTTAATATTAAGATCTAAGCTATATATTAGAATTTTTGATTATGAAAAAGATAAACAAAACCATATATGAGGAAAGAGAGTTATCAACACTTCATGATATTTTAATTTTTCTAAAAGAGAATAAACAATTCGAGTTCTTTAGAGGACACTCTGATGAAGAATGGAATCTAATCCCCAAAATAGGTCGAATGTTTGACCACTCTGAACCGTCCGATACATGGGAAAGACTTGAATCATTCATGTTAGAAGAATTTAAAAAATATGCAGTAACTTATATTGATAAACCCCCACAAAATGACATCGATTGGTTAGTATTGTCACAGCACTACGGAATGCCAACAAGACTTCTAGATTGGACAACTAATCCTTTAAAAGCATTATTTTTTACTGTTTGTGATAAGATAGATGAAAAAGGTGGCACATTATTAGCGTTGCAACCTACCTGGTATTTAAACATTGTTGATAAATCTACTAAATTTAATGATGTAGATTATGTAATTCCATTCTTTCCCAATATGATCGATAAAAGAATCGTTGCGCAAGAAGGTTGTTTTACATTATTTCCTAGCCCAAAAGAAAGTGCGAATTTTGTTCCTTTAGAAGATGATAGATTCTATGAAGGTGATTATCATCATTTATTAAAAATATACATTCCTAAATCGGTAAAAATGGAAATGTTGAGAGATCTAAGTATACTTGGTATAAATCATCGCACTCTATTTCCGGATTTACAAGGTCTAACAACGTATATTTCATGGAAATTTAAAAATGATTTATAAATAAATTCTAACTAGGCCATCAAGCTGACTCTCAACTACACTCAAAGCTTAACCTAAACGTTATATCAAAATATTTAGAAACAAAGGACTTTTTGAAGAACGCCCATATTTTCCCTACAGGATAGAACTTTATTTCCAGACATATTTTAAAAATTATTTGCTCACTGCAATTATTTCTTGCTACTCCCCTTGGTACTATTTTTTGCTTTTAAATTGGCAAGTAAGTCACCAGCAGCCAGCTGGAGCTGATGCTCAGCCGTACTGCTTTTAAGAATACGCAGAAGCTCACTAAGGTCCAGATCGGGCAGAAAATTTCGCAAATCATGGAAGAAGTGATGAGCTCCTTCCCGGATAAAAACCGAATCGGTTCGGTTAACCAAAGCTTCCAAAAGTGGTTTTACCGCTTCTCTACCCAGCATTATCAGTCCTTCCGCTGCCAGCCAGCGAATGCTGCTTTTATCATCTTCCAGAGCGTCAATCAAAAGAGGAATTGCCACCGGATTTACAATTTCGGACAGGGTTTTTACCGCCTCCCATCTCAACATTTCATTTTTGGTATAGACCAGTTCTGCCAGATAATCTATGGCCGATGGTCCGATGCTGACCAATTTCCTCCTGGCTCTTTCCCGGATAACTCCGTCCGAATTACCTAAATTCTTAATTAATTCCTTGATGATCTTTTGATTTTCAGTACCTTTTTGGGATTTATCATGGTAGGTCTTTTTATCCATTTTTATACTCCGGGTAACGTTTGCTAATCCATATCAGGAAATAATTTCAAAGATTTACAAACTATCTTTAGATTCAATAAAGAATTTATAAAAATAACGCTTCACCACATCTGTAATAAAAAAAGCCGCGATGGCATATCCCCAAACGATTCCTGCTAATTTCCAGCCAATTGGGGAGATGAACCAACCATATACCGCGAAGAAGGTCGCTAATATTTTAGTAAGAATTGCTGACCAGAGCAACCCCTTTGAAGGTTTAATAGACCAGAAAAATTTTCGGGTCCGGGCAATAAAAATAGTCAGATGTCCGGCTACGGCCAGTTTCAGGAAGATAAACGCCTGCAGTACATCCCGATTTAAATGCAGAACATTTTTTCCGATATAGAAAATGAAAAAGGAGGATATGACTCCAATTATCCCTAATAACGTACCCAGTCCCAAGACGATTTTCATGTTCCATTTTTCCGGTTGCTGAGAATAGTGCACATTATCCCCGGCGATTGCCATAATCGGTGCATCATTTAGCAGAGCAAGCAGAACAATCATGACCGCAGTAACCGGGTAAAAATTAAAAGCCAGAATTGTCACAGTAATAAAGAAAAGCACCCTTACGGTTTCGGCGATTCGGTAAATGGAGTAACTGTTCATCCTCTGAAATATTTTCCGGCTTTCTTTAATGGCGTCTATAATCACCGAAAGCCCGGGAGAAGTGAGGACAATAGAAGCGGCTGATTTCGCGGCGTCTGTTGCCCCGGCCACGGCGATCCCGCAATCCGCTTTCTTCAATGCCGGTGCGTCATTCACACCATCACCGGTCATGCCAACAATATGTTTTAATTTCTGCAATATTTGAACGATGGAAAATTTGTGTTCGGGAAAAACCTCGGCAAATCCATCTGCCTTACCAACCAGATCCTCAAGTTCATGAGTCGGCTTATTTTTTAATTCTGCTGCCTGAAGAATATTTGGTTTTAATCCCAGTTTACTGGCAATCTGTTTGGCAATGGCAGCATTATCCCCGGTGACCATTTTTATCTCGACACCCATAGCAATGGCATCTTTAATCGTCTGGGCAGAATCCTCTCTTGGTGGATCATAGAGCGGAATCAGTCCAACTAATTGCCAACTCTCCGGTCCACCATTCTTAGCCACAGCAATCATCCGGTAACCCATCTTGGCATAATCATTTACTTTATTCTCCAGATGCAGGTCACCGTTACTCAGGTTTTTCTTGCACAACTCAAAAATGACCTGGGGAGCCCCTTTACTCACATTAATGTGCTTCCCTTTAGGATCAACCAATTGCGCTTCGGTCCTTTTTATCACCGGATCAAACGGATGAAATTTTTCCTGGTTAAAAGCAGAAATCCTTTCAGCCACACTTTTATCTTTATCTGTGGCCTGCAAAATCGCATTATCAATGGTATCATTATCCTCTTTTCGGGAGGCAAGGGCTGCGTAAAGTAAAACATCCGTCTTAGCAAAGTCGTCTGCTGGAATGGCTTCAGCAATGGTCAATTTATTTTGCGTAAGCGTACCCGTTTTATCCGAACAAAGGACATCCACCCCTGCCAGTTCCTCTATTGCCGCCAGCTTGCTGACGATGGCTTTTTTCTTGGAAAGATTAATTGCGCCGATGGCCATGGTAACGGTGAGTATGGCCGGAAGTGCAACCGGTATGGAAGCTACGGTTAACACCATGGCGAAGCGAAGGGCTTCCATCAGATTATCCTGCCGGAATAACGCAACAATCATAATGATGAAGACCAGAAATACGGCCATAATGATCAGGAAGTTTCCAATCCGGATCACGGCCCGCTCAAAATGACTTTTTGTTCTGGCACTCTCCACCAATTTGGCCGTTTTTCCAAAGAACGTATCCATACCGATTTTGGAGACTACCGCAGTCATCTCGCCTCTGGCAATAACCGACCCGGAATAAGCTTCATCTTCGGAAAGTTTTTCCACTGGCATAGATTCCCCGGTGAGCGCAGATTCATCACACTCCAGATAATCGCCCTCGATTAATTTAACGTCCGCCGGGACAACATCTCCCAGACGAAGTCGGATAATATCTCCCATAACCAGTTCCCGGGCCGGCAAAACTTTCCACTGTTTATCGCGCAATACCCGGGCAGAAGGGGCAAGCTTTTCCTTTAATAATTCTATGGCATTGTCCGCTTTCCGGTCATGCCAGAAGCCAACCAGGGTATTCATTAACAACAGGACCATAATAATGATAAAATCCGTAAAGTGGTGGACGAACAGGGAAAGAACTGCGGCAACCTCTATCATAATAGGGATTGGTCCCCAAAAGTAAGCCAGAAATTTAAGTAAGGGATTTTTCTTCATTTCCGCAATTTCATTAAAACCATGTTCCTTTTGCCTTTGCTCGGCTTCCTGGCTGGAAAGCCCGGACATGCCCGATTTAAAGCTGTCGAGAATCTGGTTTACTTTTACCCGATCGACTTCAACTTCATTTTTGGCCGAATTCATTCTTCTTCTCCATTTAGGTTTTTCCTTGTCGATATTGAAAATGCTTTTTAAGCAATTTTAAGAGGCTAATATGAAGGTTTTATGAAGCCTTATTCCTCACATAATATTGTGTCAGATAAAACTTTGAGGTCCAGCGTATTGATGTGGAAGAAGTTCTTATAGGAAATAGCTGCCCCGAAAATTGGTCAAGGGCAGCTTTACCTGAAATTCACAATTAAAAGCCAGGCAATAGATAATGATCAAAATAATCCGTGTGTGGATTATACCACTGCTGCTCCGGGAAATTGACATCCCGGATGGTAATGCGGTTTTCCACCCTATCTATACCTTCGGTCATATAGGCAATTCTGGCAGCTTCCATTCTCTGGGACCAGAAATTGACCTCACCGGTGAGAACCGCCACACCATTCTGCACATCAACATTTATCATATCTGCCACCCAGTTAGTTTCCGAATCCTGTAACAGCCGGTCTTTAATCCGTTGCTGTAAAGTGCTGTCCGCGTAATCCAAAATCCAATTCACATCCAGTTTGTTGACGACACCCTGGACCCCGGCTACCTGGGAAGCAACATCGCCGGCGTGTAATTTCTGATAAGTTGTTTCAACATTTCCGGTCAGGGTAACAGTGCCCTCCTCAACAGAAGCAATAATATCCTGCCCGGCCAGGGCATTATCGGTATTTATATTGGATTGCACATCCTTTTGAATGGCCTCATCCGGACGTGCCTCCTGCTGAATTTCCAATAAATTATTTACCCCGATCACACCCACCACATTCAACGCATCCCTGGCAGCTAATTGTTTCTGCCGGTAGGATGCCACAGTACCGGTCAGGCTCACATTACCCATCGACACATCTACATTTATGGTAAATGGGTCTTTAAGCCGCAGATCCTGATACAGCTCATTTTCAATATTCAGTTTTATCTGATCGGTTGTGGGGGTGGGTAATTCCTTCCGTACTCCCTGATCTTCCCACCATTTCACCTGAATATTATTTTGCAGTCCCTGGACATTCCAGATCCAGTTTACATCATTACCGGCTCTCACCTTTTGAAAAAGGTTTGAAACCTTGCCACTCAGGGTAACCAGTCCATTACTCACGGAAACATCTATAGGCATGCCGGTGAGGTATACATCCCGTTGCAAGGATGATTTCACATCTTCCTCAATTTCCTGATCCGTTCTTACAGAGGGATAATTAATCTGCAAGGCATTGTTCACGGAGACCACACCCATTACTTCGCTGGCCAGTAACTTTGCTTCCTGCAATTCGGAAATGGAGTTGACCTGCCCGGTCAACTGAACATTTCCCCCGGTTACGGTCACTTCAATATTTTTATCTTTGAGGAGAGGATTGTTTGCGAATCGTCGCTGCACATCCTGGGCTATTTCCTGATCGGTACGTCTGCCGGAGAGAATTTTCAATTTATTAATAACCCCGATAACTCCGGTTATTTTCTCGGTCTCCCGCACAGCAAAACTTTCTTCTGCCAGATCTTTTACCGTACCAGTGAGCGTGACAATACCTTCATTTACCGTAACAATTATATCCGGTTCATGAATCCTGGTATCATATTGAAATGCATTTTCCACCCAGTCTTTAATGGTTTCATCACCGGGAGTTTCCTGGGAGTAACCGTTTATGAGCGACAGAAATAAAAACAAAATTGCACCCAGTAAAATAGGATTATGATATTTCATGATTTTCCCTCTCTTTTTCTAAAACAAACTGTTTCAGGTAATTTTTTAATTTCTTTATCTGATTAAATGCCAACTTGATTCCTCTTTTATCAAAATATTTCTTCATGATTATTCAACTTTAAGATGAAGATTATATGAAGCTGAGCTGGAGTAACAATCCCTTTCAGAATCCTGGTTTGTTTCATATTAGAAAGAGGTTTAGAAATAATTTTTAATTTTTTCTCATGAAAAAAACATTTCATTTATTCTTCATCAAATCTTCATTTTCAGAATAAAAATTATTTCAGCAAGTCAATTGAAGAACATTCGCCAAAACATTTTTGACGGATTTAAAAAAGGATAGTATTCATGTTCAAGTCTTTTAAAATCATTTTTATTTTATCCACCTTTTTGATTGCTTTATCAAACGGATGTTCCAATCAGCAAACACAAAGCAACACTGAGGCGATGGTAACCAAAGCGATCGCTGTTTTACACCCGTTGAACGGAAGTACTGTTCACGGTATTGTCACTTTCAGCAAGGTTGCCGATGGTATTAAGGTTGTAGCGGATGTGGATGGTTTAACCCCAGGTGAACATGGTTTTCATATACATGAATACGGTGATTGCAGCGCCATTGACGGTACTTCGGCCGGTGGTCATTTTAATCCCGAGGGCAAACCGCACGGCGGACCGGATGATGCCACCAGACATGTGGGTGACATGGGTAATTTAACTGCCGATGAAAACGGACATGCCCATCTGGAATATGTTGATCATCTGATGAGTTTTAGCGGTACACATGACATCATTGGCCGGGGCATCATCATTCACGCAAATCCGGATGATCTCAAATCTCAACCCAGCGGGAATGCCGGTCCACGAATTG
>CAYVKM010000084.1:0-16102 GCA_964452045.1 uncultured Calditrichaceae bacterium | reverse complement strand
ATTGAATTAGAGTTGAGTTTGAATTCGGTGACTGGACAGGATTAATAAAGTTTTATTTACAATCTTTTCAATTTAACAATCTCGACAGAAATAAACAGTAGATCCCCGCTTTAAGACACGCCCCAAAGGGGTAAACTGGGGGTGACAAGTTTGGTGTTTGTCTTTGCGAGATAGGGATGGCGAAGCAATCTCCGCGTGAAAATACTTACCCAGGGACGAGAATCCGGTAAGAAGCAAAAGCAGATCAGGCATCCAGAATCGAGGGATGCGATTGAAAAGTCCGCGGTATAGAAATTGGAATTAATTTAAACAAACAAACTATTTTAAATTCCAGCTAAAAACACTTATTTTATAGCGTCATTTCTTTGATTCATTTATTAGTCAATTTTTTTCAATTCAGGCTTTTAGTACCAGTTACTCTATTTATTCAGATCGATAAATCTTAACAAACGGAGGATACGGTCATGCCAGAAGAATCTCAATCTCCAAACACTACCAGTTTTGTTAATTTCAGGATGTACCTCATTTCGCTGTATATAGGTCTTTTCCTGATGCTCATCGGTTTAATGAGTGTCTATGACAATGAGGGGGGTGTTGGCTTTCTATTTTTAGCCCTGGGTTTTATCCTGCTAATGGTGGCTATGGTTTTTGCCATGATCATCCTTTACCACCTGTGGGAATTTGTGATCCGAATATCCCGCTCGGCTGGTCTCACCCCTTCGGTTCAGACAGCAGGTCAGGCCGTGGGATTTATGTTTATCCCATTGTTCAATTTTTACTGGGTATTCATCGCCATCGGTAAACTTCCCAAAGATATTAATGCCCTGGCCGAAAAAGGTGGCATTTCCCAAAGACTGCCGGAAGGCCTGGGAATTGGCATTGCTATTCTCACCCTGCTGGGTGTTATTCCCATTATTGGTTACATTACCGGTACCATCAGCGGATTTATTCTCTACCCCATGCTGTTGTACCAGGCAGCTGGCTTCTGCCAAGCCCATCTCACCGATATCAAAGCAACCGAAGGCCCGGTTAGCGAACCCGAAACCGGCATTACCGACCTGGCCTCGACCAATGATTATTCCGCCCTGTTTAATCTAAAAAAATATGGCATAAATTATCCGGTCGGAATTGGACTTTTCCTGGCCCTGATCCTGGCCAAAGTTACCTGGATTATCCTCCCCCTGCAGTTCTCGGCATTCTACTATTACACCCAGAGTTTTATCTTCCTGTTCGCCATCATCGCTCTCGATGTTATCTACTGCACTCTTTTTTTACTGATCAGTCACCGTATTGAAATTAAGTGGCTGCTGGTGGTAATGTGGGGACTTGCCGGCATGGTTATTTCAGTGGGACGAAGGGCGTTACAATTTACTACTCTTGATTATTTTGAAGAAATAGGTGTTGGGTATCTGGTTAATCCTGCGAACCTTATTAGCGGATTTATAATGAGTGCTTTATTTATGGCCGGAATTGTGCTGGCTATTCGGTATTGGGGGACAAAAGTCTGGAGTGTCATTGCCGGGAGCATCGGTGGTCATGTGGTATTTTCGATTATCTGGGGTATCATTAGCCTCATTACACTGGGCCATACTCGTTATTGGAGTTTTCAAAATTTTATCATTAACACCATAAACTATGCTATTTTCGGTGCAGCGATTTATTACGGGATTTATTTTCACCTCAAGGCCAGGCTAACAATGCAGACTCCGGTGAGTACATAGAAGAAGTTTACAAATTTTTTGTCTCAGAAATAAGACTCAGATAGATTGTCTTTTCGGGACGAGAAGCGGGATCGAGTACTCAATGCGGCAGAAAGAATGGATCCCCTGCCTGCAGCAGGCAGGTCGCTTTAAACATGCGGGGATGACAAAATGGTGTCATACCCGAGGCCTGCTTGGTTTGTCCTATCCTTACTGCACAATCTTAAAATTAAACATCGGGGTGCCAAGTTTTCCCATCAGACGAACCCAGATGGGCATTAACATTTCCGTTCCCCGGGCGGTGGAAATATCCCCCAAGTCGATGATATGTTTCCAGCCAAACCAATCCTTCAGATAACCGACCACTTTATCCTTGGCAGCCTGATCATTTCCGCTGACAAAAATATGGTGATCCCCTTTCCCGACTTTATTCGGATCCACCATCAGATGAGCATTTAGGGTATTCAGGGTTTTTACCACCTTTGTATCGGGTAGAGTTCGTTGAATCTGTTCCGCCAGGGAATCGGAATTACAGACCAGCAGGGTGGGAGGCATTCCTTCCGAAAAATCGAGGGGATTGGCCACATCGATCAAAATTTTTCCCTTCAGATGATCATGTCCGGCCATTTGCAAGGCCATTAACGAGGCGCCACCAGATGTAGCATTAATCACCACCTCGCCGAAGGCGGCAGCATCGGAAAAATTTTCCAATTTTACTTTGGAATGATTTTCACGCCATTCACTAAAGGGCGGATTTCCATAAGCATCTGTCTCGCTGCGTTCCATTGTCTTATCCACATCCCGGGTACCTATCATAATCTGATGACCGATGGCCGATAATTTTGCCGCCAGGGCCTGGGCAACCATTCCCGTTCCTAATATTCCAATCTTCATAGGTCTTCTCCTTTATTGTTTTTCAAATTCTAATTTAACTTTAACGCTGGTATTAAAGATAGTTCCTTTTGGTTAAAGTAGACGTTTTATGACAATCGGAAAATGATGGATCATTCTCATTTGAACCTGTTCCGGAAAAAATTTTTCATTGTTGTGGAAACTCTTCCGAAAGTAAGCAATTTATTTTTATATTAGAATTCAATGAGCTGAGAAAATCTTTATTAGGATATATCATGAGTCTGGAAAATCTGGGTTTCGATATCTGGTTTCAGGAAAAGTTCAAATCATATGATCCGGCTGAGTATAAACCGGCCCGGGTTATAGAGGTGAACAAGAACAGTTATTTAATCTCGAGTGAAAAAGGAGAGGTTCCGGCCGAACCCACCGGGAAATTTTTGTTTCAGGCCGAATCCAGTCTTGACATCCCCACGGTGGGAGACTGGGTGGTGGTCCAGTATTTTGACCATAACACTTTAGCGATCATCCATCATATCCTACCCCGGCGTTCCGTATTGAAACGAAAAGATCCGGGCAGAATCGATTATCAGCTCATTGCCGCCAACGTGGATTATACTTTCATCATGCAATCCCTGGATTCCAATTTTAATCTGAACCGGTTGGAACGATACCTAGTAACTGCCAATGAAGGAGGCATTCAACCCATTATTCTGTTGAGTAAATCCGATTTGGCATCGGTTGAGGAACGGGAGGAAAAAATGGATTCGCTGCACAGAATCCGGAAGGACTATCCGGTTCTTCCATTCAGCAATATTACTGAAGACGGACTAGACCATTTGCTTGCCACTTTTCAACCGGGAAAAACTTACTGCCTTCTGGGGTCCTCGGGAGTGGGAAAAACCACTCTGCTCAACAAACTGATCGGTGAAGATCGCTTTGCCATAAAGGAAGTCCGGGAGAAAGACCACAGGGGGCGGCACGCCACCAGCCGGCGGCAGTTGATCCGTTTGGCTAACGGCAGCATGATTATTGATACCCCAGGAATGCGGGAGCTGGGTAATATTGATGTCGATACCGGTTTAGGTGAGACCTTTGAGGATATTTATGGTTATGCCGCACAATGTCGCTTTTCGGACTGTACCCATACCCGGGAAGAGGGCTGCGCCGTGCTTGAAGCCATCCAAAAGGGGGAGCTGGACGAAAACCGCTATCAAAATTTTCTGAAGATCCGGAGAGAATCGGCCTTTTATAGGATGTCTTATATCGAAAAACGTAAGCGGGATAAAGAATTTGGCAAGATGATCAAACGAGTCATGAAAAATAATAAAAAGAAATGACCTTAAATGATCCGAAGCGATTATATCATGCGCATGATCGAACAGCTCTCCCGGGTTCTGGTTCAGATTGTTTTTCACAAAAAAAATGGCGAGTACGAGCAAGCGGTTGTCCAGATTAACTCTACCCTGAAAAGCCTGGTTGGACTCGATCCGGAAATAATTAAGGCCCTGCCGGCGGAGGAAATAATCCGGCTGCTGCATATCGGAGACCAGCTGGAAGCGGGCAAATGTCTGGTGATCGGCAGGTTACTCAAAGAACAGGCAGAAATTTCGCAGATAAGTGACCCTACCGACCTATCCATCAGCGAACTATACGAAAAATCCCTCAGCCTGTACCTGGAAGCTATCCTTTCAATTCAGGATTTTAAAGAAACAGGATATTTACAGGATGTGACTGAATTGATAAGTGTGCTGGACGGATATTCTCTGAATCAATCAGTTAAATTTAAATTATTTCGTTACTATGAATGGTCCGGTGAGTACGCCAAGGCTGATAATCTGCTTTTCGAGTTAATTGAAGCAGATTATCCGGAGATCAAATCTATCGGGATCGCATTTTACCAGAGGTTACAGCGAAAGAGCGATGCCGATCTGGTCCTGGGAGGTTTGCCTCGCCTGGAAGTGGAAGAGGGGCTGAGGGAAATTTCAAATGATAAAAAATAAGTTGTGCCGGTAACCATAAAATGAACACCACGGATTATATTCAAAAAATCGTAAAAGATTTTGTCAATGCAATCAACCGGGGAGATGTAGAGCTCATCAGTCGGATGATGAGTGTGAATCATCGTTTCATTGACGGCATGGGTGAAGTGATTCAAGGTAGTGAGCATATGAAACAGTCCTGGACAGCTTATTTGAAGATAATGCCGGATTACCATATTGAGATTCGGGAAGTTTATGGCTCTGGTCGCACAATTATAATCCTGGGTGAGACCTCCGGTACCTATACCACAGACGGTAACATGAAACCGGAGAATTTTTGGAAAGTCCCGGCAGCCTGGCGGGCTGTGGTTCTGGGAGACAGAATCCAGGAGTGGCAGGTATTTGCAGATAATGAACCGGTACGGCAAATTATGAAAAGAGAAGGAACATTAAAGGAATAGCTGAAATAAAGCCGGATTTTAATACATTAACTAAAATTCCTTGAATGGATATTAACTGCTTGCCCCGGAACAATTTATTCCCGATAATAGCAGGCCGGAAATCCGGAATAAATTTCCGGTAATTGAAAACTGAAGGTGATGGAGTCCACCGGGGACCGCCATAAAGGCTGATGACTCCTGCTGTAAAAACAGGAGCTGGAAATGTTCAAACTTATGCTTATCGGTGCCGGTGGTTTTTTCGGATCGATATCCCGCTATGTGGTCAGCGGCGCGGTTCATCGGATTTTTGGAAAACCCTGGTTCCCCTATGGCACACTGGCAGTTAACATTTTGGGTTGTTTTCTGATTGGCTTCCTTAGTGGAATTGGGGAAAACCGGCAATTGTTCACCCCGGAAACCCGGATGTTTCTTTTCCTCGGATTTTTGGGTGGTTTTACCACTTTTTCTACATTTGGCTACGAGATCTTTACCTTCGCCAGAGATGGTCAGTTATTGGGTTCATTTTTAAATCTGGCTCTTCACCTGGTGCTTGGTTTGGGTGCAGTCTGGCTGGGTTATGCTTTTTCAAAAATGGTTTAGGAGGATACAAGATGGTACTACCTGAAAAGGGTCACCTTTTACGCATATTCATTGGGGAGAGCGACAAGTACGAGGGGATGCCGCTTTACGAATGGATTGTCCGCAAAGCCAGAGAAAACGATATCGCCGGCAGCACTGTTCTCCGGGGACTGGAAGGATTTGGCGCTCATAGCATTATTCATACCGCCAAAATACTAAGACTCTCGGAAGATTTGCCCATTATTATTGAAATTGTGGATACCCTGGAAAAAATTGAAAAATTTATCCCGGTTATCGATGATGCTATTACCGAAGGTCTGGCTACCATCGAAAAAGTGGAAATCCGGTTTTATCGCAGCGGAAAAAAAGAATCGTAATATCAGCAGATTCCAAATTTAGTAATCATTTTCGATGAAATTGGCTTTGCTCATTCTTGACCATCCTGCTTCATTGGATTATATTTTAGTGAAATTCACAGTTTAAACAGTATAATTTCAGTTGTTATTTATTTAAACCTCTGTTTCAGATAACACACAGCAAAATTCTGAGGTTACCATGGCAGAAATCAAACACTTTCTTATCATAAAAGCTTCTCCGGAAAAAGTGTATCGGGCAATTACCGAGCAGGAAGGTCTGGCAAGCTGGTGGACCCGGGAAACCATAGCTAAACCGCAGGTTGGTTCGGTTGCAGAATTTAAGTTTGGAAACCAATATCACAACAAAATGCGGATCATCCGGCTTGAGCCTTATAAAATAGTGGAATGGGAATGTATCATGGGAGATAAGGAATGGATCGGCACCACTTTTTATTTCGAGCTCATTCTGAATGGAGAAAACACCAGTCTGCGTTTTACCCATGGCAACTGGAAAGAAATGACCGATTTTTTTGCTTCCTGCAATTTTCACTGGGGACATTATATGCGCAGCTTAAAAGATTATTGTGAAACCGGGAAAGGCGAACCGTTTAAATAGTCCGTTAATTCAATGGTCAGTTGATTCTGAATACTTTTGGAGAAGATAAACTAAATAACTTTGATCTACTTTACTTCAAACATTAACAACCTAGGACCACTCAATCAAGAAGGAAACTAAAATGACACGTCAGAAACTTTTACCCCCAACCTATTTTTTTCTGACCAGTCTGCTTATGATTGCCATCCATTTTCTTGTCCTGATTTTCAGAATTATTCATTTCCCCTGGACACTTTTGGGTTTTATCCCAGCGATAATCGGGATTGCCATGAATATCATTGCTGATAATGCATTTAAGCAGCAAAATACCACAGTCAAACCATTTCAGGAATCTTCAGCGCTGTTGACCGATGGTTTGTTCCGGTTCACCCGCAATCCGATGTATCTCGGTTTTGTGCTCATTCTGCTGGGCATTGCCATTTTCCTGGGATCCATTTTACCCTTTCTGATTGCCATTTTGTTCATGGTCCTCATATACCGCACTTTTATCCAGGTAGAAGAAAAAATGCTGGAAGAGACTTTCGGGGAGGAATGGCAAGCCTATAAGAAAAGAGTCCGGCGCTGGATTTAAATTCCAATAAGAAAGTAAACCATAACTGCATATCTAGAAGATACTTATATTTTAATGGGTTCTCTAATTAAACAAAGATAAAAAGCTTTAAGTCTGATAAATATTTGACTCCGTAATCTCTGTGACTTTGATAAGATTTTTATAATTTGATAAGCCAGTATTAAATAATGAAAATAGTAAAATGAAAAATGTCGGGAAATATTATGAGCGAGTGGTTTGAAAATCCTCAATTCTGGGAAGACTTTGCCCCTTTATTCTTTGATAAAGAAAGAATGGAAGTAACTTTCGAAGAGGTGAATAAGATAATTGCCAGACTATCGTTACCAGCTAACAGCCGCATACTGGACATGGCCTGCGGCATCGGACGCCATTCACTGGAACTAGCCCGCCGGGGATTTGACGTGACAGCAGTGGACATCGCGGAATATTATCTGAATTTGCTAAAAGAACAATCGCAACGGGAGTCTCTGGAATTAGATATTGTTCGGAGTGACATGAGGTCATATACTACCGAAGCGGTATTTGATGCAGCGCTGCTCATGTTTACTTCTCTGGGCTATTTTTCCGATCCGCAAGACGACCTGAAAGCAGCCAGAAATATATATCAGGCACTAAATCCCGGCGGCCATCTGCTCATCGACCAAATGGGCCGGGAAATTGTTAAGCGAAATTTCCAGAGCCGTGACTGGCACGAGGTCGAGGGGATATTCTGGCTGGAGGAACGGACACCGGACGACGATTGGCACTACCTGGCAAACCGCTGGATCATTTGCAAAGAGGCAAAAGTAAATGAATACACCTTTAGAATTAAAATGTATTCCGCCACCGAGTTGTCTGAGCTGCTCAAATCCGCCGGATTTAAAAAAATTCAGGTTTATGGGGATTTATCCGGTACTCCTTACGATGAAAAGGCAAAACGTTTAATTGTAATCGGGCAAAAATAAGCAAGACTGGATTTTTAAGCGAGGTTCATTTATCTAAAATGATTTATTAAGAAGATGATCAAATGAACCGAAAATATATCCAGAATTTTAGGGAGAGATTTTTCGATTACAGAGTTATGAAACAATTATTTTCAATTTCCCGATCTGTATTTCCATTACTTATTGTCCTTATTTTTTCTCTTCGCCCTTTATATGGCGGAAAGTATGACCAGGTGGACCGGCACGTGGAAAGCATTCCCACTTTTACCGATAACGATCTGCTTAAGCTTACTCATTATCTGGTAAGCCCTTTTGACCAGCAGGAAGAAAAAGTGAGGGCCATCTATCACTGGATCACCACCAATATCGATTATGATATCGTCGCCTATCGCAACCGGAGCGAGAGCGTTACCGAACCCGCTGAAATTCTGGAGCAAAGGAAGTGTGTCTGCAGTGGTTATGCCAGCCTGTTCAAAAAAATGGCCGAGCTGGCCGGAATGGAAGCTCAGTTCATTCCCGGTTATTCCAAAGGATATAATTATCAGATGGGTAAACTATTTGATGAGGACAATATGCATGCCTGGAACGCCGTCCGAATTGACGGTGACTGGCGATTGCTGGATGCCACCTGGGGGGCGGGATACATCGATGACAATCAGCAATTTGTCCGCTCGGTAAACGACTATTATTTCCTCACCCCACCGGAACAGTTTATCCAATCCCATTACCCCAAGGACATTCCCTGGCAATTGCTCGACCGAAAAGTCAGTCGCCGGGAATTCGAGGAATCAGCCTTTGTAAAACCGACCTTTTTTGCCTATGCCCTGGAAACAGTCAGTCATGAGAAATATCGGATTGAATCGGGACAAGCCTTGCAAATCAAACTGGAAGGTCCGCCGGATGTCCAGCTGGTGGCCCAGATCCTACATGGAGACAGTAAGCAGGATCAGGAGTTAACCTTTGTCCAGAGAAACGGAAAATATTTTGAGATCAATGCAGTTTTCCCATATACCGCAACTTACATTCTGCGACTCTATGCCCGGCGGGAAAACGAATCCGATCAATTCCGCTGGGTAATGGATTATCAGGTGGAGGCCAGTGCCCGGGGACATCAGATTCTGGGGTATCCGGAGATCTTCTCAGATTTTATCGATCATGAAGCTTTCCTCTATTCCCCATTGGAGCGGAGACTCTCCAATGGCAAACAGGTCAATTTTAAGATCAGGGTGAAAGGTGCGGAACAGGTGGCCATGATCTGCAATGACCAGTTTACTTTCCTCAAAAAAAACGGAGATCATTTTGAAGGTCCGGTTACCATCCAGCCGGGAGATCAGTTTCTGGCCGCCCAATTTCCGGGAAGCAAATATTTTCAATACCTCTTGCGCTATGTGGGATGGTAGCACTAATTCCTGACCCGTTATTGACAATTTTCAAATAAAATCGTAAATTGTTTCCGGATTTTCAGATTGGAAACCGATATGAGACCGGTAGCCCATTTTACCGGAAGGCCTGGCAATCTCACGCCAAATATATATTTATTTGTTCATAAAAATTTATTGCTCAAAGGATAGGATATAATACATCATGAAAAAATCATGTTTTATCCTTGTTGCCTCTCTAATCTGCTTTTTCCCACCAGGCAAAATTCTGGGCCAGACCGGTTATCCCCTGATTGAAGATTACAAAATATACTTTAACTTATATGCCTCGGTCCAATATCGGGAAATACCGGATCAATGGCATGTCACCTATTACGGCCTCACTGGCGAAAGTTATATGAACACCCCACTTGGCGTCTCCGGTTCTATTTTTTACGGAAGAGGATCAAATAATCAGGATTACCTGCATCTACCACCACTCGGGGTCGGTCTATTTGCAGTGTTTTCAACCATCTTCAAACCGCAACCGGAATTCCTCATCTTCCTGATGTTCGAGAACCTTCATTATAATATTCCCTATCGGAAAAATGTGGTGCTCTCGCCTTACCTCAACCTGCTGGGAATGGATTTGTCCGGGAGCAGTGATGGAGAAACCGGACATGTATTGATTAACAGTGGCATTGGTGTGACCTTTAAATTTATTTTGAGCCGACATGTGATTCTGAATTCCGACACCAGTATAAAATATTTTTGGATTTCTAACAAGGAAAGCTTTGGGAGCGGAAATCAAGCAGGATATTCTCTCGGAATTAATCTTGGATATCAATTTTAGTCTATTCAAAAATACAATTAAAAGGTTTTTATGATACAAACATTTTATGTTCGTCGATTAATAAAATGCGGTATTCTTGGTTATCTGATCCTGTTGATCAGTTGTGCCGGAACAACCAAATATCAAGGTCTGCCGGAAGTAAAATTAAAACGTACTCCCTATTATGTCGGGGTTACCCCACCGCTTGACGGAGATATCGGACATTTTCCCATCTTGCTGGATCATACTCTTGAGTTTGAGGAATTCCCGGACAGCATCCTGGCCATTCTCGATTCCTCGCTCAATCTGATGAATGACTACCTGGACAATCTGAAGATTTCCTGGCCGCTTTATCCCATTCGACTCCCGATTGATGATGAACCTTTGGTATATGTAGGAAATGTGGCCAACCCGGATTATCCGGGCGAACAACAAGTTAGCGAGTGGCAAACCGAAGAACAAGATGCCTTTATGGGTCTTTTTACGGTAAGACCTTCTTTGGCCTGGTGTGATAGCCTGGAGGAAATATCGCGGATCGACACCATTAGCTATTTTTTATATATCACCCTGGGGATAAGTGAATATTTACCTCGCAAACAGAATATTCTCGGATTCAGGGAAGTTGAAATGGGCACAGATTATACCATTCCGCTTGGCATTTTTATTGGGAGTAATGATCCGGTTCCGGTCATCCACCTAACCGGGGCGTTGCTGGATTCCAACGGAAATATCTTAAGGGCAGGTGCAGAAGGTATCATCGCCCGGCCCCATTCCGTGGGCAATATATTTGAGGATTTGAAACATGCAGTGAGCGGAGATTTTTCCCAATCCCTGTTACGAAAAGAAAATCTGATAGCCCTCATCGAAGACCGTTGGGTAGATTTACCGGATCAGCCATTTGTCTGGCAGGTTGCCCTTCAGAATCTGGTGGATCAATTATTGGCATACCCAATAAAAAAATAATCCCCGACATGAAAGAGCCGGGGATTTTATAAAAATCTCTTTGGGAAATACCCAAGAAGAAGTTTATCGAACTCTGCCGCCTGCATTTTCCTGATAAATTTCATCCGAGTGCTTTCCGGTGAAATATTTATTATTGGCATCATTATACTCTTTTCGAGCTTCTTCGGTGGGCCAGGCTTTTTCGAACAGCTCATTACTCAATTTATTTGCCTCAATGATGTCTCCCCAATTTTTCACTTCTGTTATCACCACAAAATCCCGGTTATTATGGCCCCAGAAATGACGCAGGGTTCTCTGACTAATGATCAAATTATTTTTGCTGATTACCTTTTCAGTATAGAGCTTATTTAACGAATCAAATTCCGCCATCGTATTTCCAGGCTTGAATGCCATTTCAAATGTAGTAACCACAAAAATATTTCCATTATTTTCCTCCTGGGCAAACAGGTTTGAATTTGTCCCGAATGCACAGATAAAAAGTGTTATAAAAAATATATTGATGAAATTCTTCCTCATTTTTTCTTCTCCAGTATTTTTTTAAAAACAGTTTTAAAAAATTAATTTGAATTAATCGTCATCAGAATCCGAACCACCGTGATCGCCAACCATCACCCATTTGTTGCCACTTTTCATGAGGATGTCCGTCCATCGTCCGGATTCCCATTTTTCCTTGCCATCCTTATCCTTATCCAAGGTGGTATAGTAATAATGGACAAAAGCAAAATTACCTTTTACCCATATGGCGCCCGGGGTAATGGTATAAAGTACATTTTGGCTATTGGCAAACATGTATTCCATCAATTTTTGCCGCTGGGGTTTGGTTTGGGGTGCATCACTCATATTGCCCCATCCGATAAAGCTGGGATCAAAATAGCTGAGGAAACCGGCCACATCATTTTTTGCCGCCAGGGACCAGTAGGTTTCCACATTACTCCAGACCTCCTGTTGTTCCTTGGACCATTCCTGTGCCGCCACCGGTGTGATAATCGAGACAACAAAAACAATTAAAAGAATCGAGAAAAACATTCTATACTTATTCATAAGTACATCTCCTCTACAGTAATTTGTTAAATTAAAATTTATTTAAAAAGAAAATCTAATGCTCAAAATGTTATCTTAAGAAAAAGGTTTTACTATCATCACCTCCTTTCGAATAACATTAGAAAAATCATATAACAGGAACATTATATATGAGACATCCGCATTTTTGTAAATTTTAGTAATTCGTGATTCAGTAAACCATTTTCGAAAAATTAATGAGTAAAACATATCGGGGAGGGATTTGTCGCACAGTAATTTCTTCTCTATGTAAATTTACCGGACTATCCGGTGAAGGAAATTTTCCTGACCCAATATTATTTTTTGCAAAAGTCATAATAAATCAGTAGCCAGTAATTGCAGCCACTATCGTGTGTTGAAAGAAGTCGAAATAAAAGAATTGCAAAAAATGATGAAGAATGTAGACATGAATTTGCCATAAAACAAGATAAAACTGTGTCATCATTTGATTTTTCAAAAATATCCAGCATAATCATGGTTATTTATTACAAACACTTTGTTCACTTCTGTCAATCATAGTAACAATACTTAACTGGAATTTGTACAAATTGATGATGAATGGGACAAAAAATATTATTATTATATAAAAGAATGACAGCAGAGGAGCTCATATGAAACAATATTTTCGGATTTTTAGCATAGGTATTTTCGGTATTGTTCTAATAGTTCATTTTGCATTTTCGGCAAACAAACCTCTTCAATACGGGGCATTTCTGGTAACCCATGAATTAACCCTTCCCGGAAACCCGGAGCAAATTTATGATGCCATATCCGGAGATATCAGTGGATGGTGGGATCATAGTTTCTCGGAATCACCGAAAAAATTCTATATCGAAGCCAAACCAGGTGGTGGATTCTGGGAAATTTTTGATGACCAGGGAAATGGAGTGAAACATGCCACAGTTATCTTTGCCGCCCGGGGAAAATATTTGCGATTCGACGGCCCACTGGGACTTTCCGGGAGAGCCATCCAGGTGGTAACCACCTATAAGTTCGAACCGGTGGGAAGCGATTCCACCCGCCTGGAAGTTTCTGTCCATGCCGCCGGAGAAATGGAAGAGGGCGTTGCGGAGACTGTTGACCGGGTCTGGCACCACTTTATGTTCGAGAAATTTAAACCGTATGTGGAAAATGGCATGAAAATGCCTGAGAAATAAGAATTATCATCTTCTATACTGACGAATAAATTGACCGCAAATCACAGACAGAAGGTTTTCTTATGAAACGAGAGGAAATGATTTCCAGAATCAGAAATGAGTCCGGGATGTGGGACGTTATTATCATCGGCGGTGGCGCGACCGGCCTTGGAACAGCGGTGGAATCTGCCTCCCGGGGATACAAAACCATATTGCTGGAACAACATGATTTTGCCAAAGCAACATCCAGCCGGAGTACCAAACTAGTTCATGGCGGCGTTCGGTACCTTCAGCAGGGAAATATTTCGCTGGTACTGGAAGCTTTGCATGAAAGAGGTTTGCTCATCCAAAATGCCCCGCATCTGGTGCGAAATCAGTCCTTTATTGTCCCCAACTACGACTGGTGGAGTGGACCTTTTTATGGTATCGGTCTGAAAGTGTACGATTTATTGGCTGGCAGGCTGGGACTGGGTCCTTCCAAATTACTCTCCCGGGAAGAGACGCTGGAACGGATACCCACTTTAGAGCCTGACGGTCTGCGGGGCGGTGTCATCTATTATGACGGTCAGTTTGATGACGCCCGGCTATCGATAAACCTGGCCCAGACAATTAATGATTTGGGAGGCACCCCAATCAATTACCTGAAGGTTACCGGTCTGCTGAAATCGAACTCTGTGATCAACGGGGTTAAGGCGAAGGACATGGAAACAAACGAGGAATATTCCATTTACGGGCGGGTGATAATAAATGCCACCGGAATATTTACCGATAATATTCTAAAGATGGATGACCCAGAGGCCAGAGATTTACTTACCCTGAGTCAGGGCGTTCATCTGGTGCTTGACAAAGATTTCTTGCCGGGAGATTCTGCGATTATGGTGCCTCATACCGAGGATGGAAGAGTGCTTTTCGCCGTTCCCTGGCATAAAAAGGTGGTAGTTGGCACAACCGATACGCCAGTTAAATCTGCTACCCTGGAGCCAAGGCCATTATTGGAAGAGATCGATTTTATTCTGGAACATGCGGCCAAATATCTTACTAAAGATCCTTCGCCAGAAGATGTACTCAGTGTCTTTGCCGGCATCAGACCCCTGGTAAATCCGGGATCGGATGAAGATACCGCGGCTATCTCACGGGATCACTATCTGGTGATATCCCAATCCGGACTGGTGACCATCACCGGTGGAAAATGGACAACCTATCGAAAAATGGGAGAGGATACCATCAATCAGGCGGCAATGGTGGCCGGACTGGAGCAGCGGGAAAGCATTACCCAAAACCTCCGGATTCACGGCTGGTTAAAAAATGTTGATATGGATGATCAGTTATACGTCTATGGTACGGATATGCTGGCGATCAAAAAATTAATTGAGCAAACTAGAGAGTTGGGAGAAAAACTGCATCCGCGGCTGCCCTACCTTAAAGCTGAAGTCGTCTGGGCTGCCCGTCAGGAAATGGCCCGAACCGTGGAAGATGTTCTGGCGAGAAGGACCCGGGCTCTGTTACTGGATGCCCGGGCTAGTGTGGAATGTGCAGAAAAGGTGGCAGATCTTTTAGCCAAAGAATTAAATTATGATGATAATTGGAAAATCAAACAAGTAAATAATTATAGAGAACTGGCTGCCAACTATTTTATCAGTTCCTGAAACAGGAAATATTTGTAGATATTTAACTATCGCTTCTAATTTCTCCATAACTGATATCACGAATACTTGCCTTGATGCTTAGTCGCAGCTGCAAGCGACAAGATTATCATGTAGACAATCAAATAAGCAATTCTTTATTTTTCATTTTCGGGTGCTGCCCAAAACTGTTTGTCATCAGTTGTGTAGATAACGCTGGAATATTTACCTGTAATTTCATGAAATTTTACATTTCTCGGATTATAATCCTCGGGAAGTAATTCCACATAAATCCTTATCTTGCGGGGGTTCATTTCATAAGCCGGAATACTGAATAAGGGTATTGAAATTCTGAAAAGATTTTTGGTCATATAATCATGCAAATAGCCCTCACCTCCGTCTTCAACAGGCTCACTATTCACATTTATTTCTGGCGCTGCAAAAACAGGTAATTCATTAACCAACCTTTCTCGTACATCGGCTATGCTCAATAAATTACCATTCTCATCTTTTACATACGTCTCCAGGGTCGGATCCATCCAGAGCCACTTGTTAAGCAAAGGTGAATACACTTCAACGATTACATGCCATTCATGGGTTATAGCGGGATCCCCTTTCGGATAGCAGGAAACTATTCTTGAATTAAATCCCATCGCCAAATACACTTCGTTCAGGGCGGTTGAAAGCATCCAACAATTCAGTCCTTTCTTTTCATTTTTGGATAATTCAATTAGTGCATCGGCATGTCTGTCAACTGGCTCTCCCGAATTACCATCATATCTTATTGTTTTATGCACCCATTTCATGAGATTGATTATTTTTGATACTTCATCACTGGAACCAGCAATTGAATCGAGTTTAAATTTCTGCCTTAATTGCGGAAGATTTTCCCAATCTTCATCGACATAAATGAAGGGAATTAGCTCTGATTCTATGGGTTTGTACGTTTTGTATTCCTTAAGGATATTTTCCCAACCTACTTCTTCAAATCGCAATATAAGATCCTGAAATTTTTTACTGTTTCGGATATTATCCAGATCAGGATCTCTTTTCAGATAATAAAAATCTATTTCCCGGTAGTAGGTAGAATAGGTTGAATAGGCGAGGTCAAAATAT
>CAYVKM010000083.1:8420-16205 GCA_964452045.1 uncultured Calditrichaceae bacterium | reverse complement strand
CTGGAGTAAATAAAGAGATCGGATTATACCTTTAAAATTGCAGGTATAGTATCCTGTCGAGGCCAGAAAAATGGTGTTGATGAGGTAGCTTGAAGCAAAGCACATGGAGCATTTTCCCCTTACTTCATGCCCATTGCTTTCCCCACTAAAGACTATAGCCTAAATCCTTTTTGTTCAGTGCTCGTTAATAGATATTCAATAATAAATATCTCATTTCTAAATTCTCGACCCCTTGAATCCTTGAACCCCGTCTCTAAGATTTATGCCACTCCTACGGAGTTTTTTTCTGCGATGGCTATTTCATTTTCTATTATGATGGCAGCCCTCTGGGCTTATTCAGTGTTCAAATAGTTGCCGGCGCGGTTGCTGAACTACTTTCAGAACAGAATATTCGTGAAACAATATGATTGTTTTAACGTTTGTTTAGAGAACGATTTATTCATTATGGTTCTAAAAGTATAACTTTTAACCATGAGTGAATCATCGGCATGAACACACAGATCCCGCCAAAAAGATTAACTTTTTTTTCCATAAATCAGATCAAATTAAAAATCAGGCAGATCAGCAATAAATAAAGACATATCTACTTCTGAAAAATTTGGAAACATGATGAAAAAAATTTATTTCCTTATTTTATTGATTATTTCTTTCCAACTCGCCCTGGCTCAAGCACTTTTAATTGATGGTAACCTTCGAACTAAAATATTTCAGCAAAAGGCCCTACATTATCAGCAATTGAGAACCGTTGAAGAGCAACAAACCGCGAATCAAAATGATTATAATGTGACATACTATGAACTGAATTTAACCCCCGATACCACAACCTCCATTCTCTATGGTGAAGTTACTGTCAGAGGAGAAGTCACTGCACCAAACTTGAATTTTGTGGAACTGAACTTTTGGGACGGTATGATTATAACCAGTATCTATCATGCCAGTGCTCCTGGTGTTCAACTGAGTTATAACCGGAATAACGATATTCTCACCGTTATCCTGGGCAGCACTTATTTGCAGGGGGAATTTTTTAATATTACCATCGAGTATCATGGACAGCCACAGAATTCAGGCTACTGGGGATTTGAATTTGATTCCTATGATGGAAAAAGCATGATCTGGACCTTCAGTCAACCATGGGGTGCCAGAAGCTGGTGGCCTTGTAAGGATATACCCTCAGACAAGGCGGATTCTATGGATATATGGGTAACTGTACCGGGTAATTTGATTGTGGCTTCAAACGGATCATTGAAACAGACCACCATAGCCGGTAATCAGGCTACCTACTGGTGGCATGAAAAATATCCAATAGCGACCTACCTGGTTTCCCTGGCAATTTATCCTTACGAGGTTCATTTTGATGACTATTTATATAATAACAATACCGATACGATGAAAATTCATTTTTATACTTTCCCGGGAAATTTTAATCAATACTATTCCCTGAATGAAAACATTAAATATATGATTACCTTTTTTGCCAGACTATTTGGTGAATATCCCTTTGTAGATGAAAAATACGGACATGCTGATTTTTCATTTCCGTATGGGGCTATCGAACATCAGACATGTGCAAGTCTGGCAGTTTTTACAGAATGGTTATATGTTCATGAACTGGCACATCAATGGTGGGGAGATATGATAACTTATAACAGCTGGCATCATACCTGGTTAGCAGAGGGCTTAGCAGTTTATAGTGAAGCGTTATGGTATGAACATTTGAACAGTCCAGGGAAAGCGAGCGAGTACCAGTTGTGCAATAACTTGTATTATGGACCCGGAACGGTTTATGTGGAAGACCCGGGAAATGAAAATCCATTTGACATTAATTTAGTGTACCAAAAAGCTTCTTGGGTTTTTCACATGCTTCGGCATGTTGTTGGGAATGACACTTTCTTTGATATTCTGGAAAATTTTCATTACTCCCCGCAACATCAATACGGTACGGCGACCACAGAAGAATTTAGAGCTATCTGTGAACAAGTATCCGGTGTAGAATTGGATAAATTTTTTCAGCAATGGATTTATGAGGAATATTTTCCTAAGTATTCATATTCATGGCAGGCAGGCCAAAACGGGCCAAACTACGATATTTACTTGGAAATCGTTCAGCAGCAGAGCGGTCCCCTTTTCTGGATGCCCATCGACATATATGTTAACACGGCCGATCATGATACAACATTTGTTGTCTGGGATAGTTTACAATCCCAGAATTTTCAGTTAACCGTCTCATCTGAACCGCTTTATGTTGAACTTGACCGGGATAATTGGATTTTAAAACAGGTTGAGGATTCCATAATAAATCCAGCATTTGATCAGGGTATCTTATTGGTAAACGGAGTTTCATTCACGGTTTATGGTTCGGAAATCTGGGATGCTTACCAAAATGAAGCTTTTTGGGGGGATTACTCCATTTCATTCTGGGACTGTTTTATTTCACCCCCAGGTGGATACCCTTCCACTCTACCGACACCTTTGGGACACGGTAAGATACCGGAAAAAGTTTTGGGGAAATATTCAACGGTAATATGGGTGGGTAACAACTATGGTGGCGATATCAATTCCTGGATCACCACGCCGGTTCTGCAATATTTACAGGCCGGTGGTAATCTCATTTTAATGACCAGGATGGGACAGGACTTTATAGATGAAGAAATGCGTCAATATCTGGGAATAACCTGGGCTGAAAATACGACCAATACCATTAATAATTGTATCAGTAGTTATACTGGACTTCTGAATATGCCACTCAATGGTAGTCAAACCTCTAATGCCGTATTTGAAACAAATTTATCCAGCAATGAGAGTACCTTGTTGTTCCGGGAAACGGTTTCTTTTTCAGTAGCCCGCGGATTAGGAGTTTGTCGGAATCCGGCTGGTGGAGGAGCCTATCGCAGCGATGGCGGTAAATTTGTGTTCATCAGTGGTAGACCTTACAGATATGAGTCGAGTCAATTGAGAGAGAATATCGAATTTATACTCGAAAATATTTTTAATGAGCCCCCTTCTGCTCTGAATAAAAATGGTAATAATCATCTGATAAAAGATTTTTGTCTCGAACAAAACTTTCCCAATCCTTTCAATCCGGTTACAACTATCGAGTTCGATCTCCCCAAGAGCAGTGATGTGACACTCAAGATTTTCAATATTCTCGGTGAGGAGTTTGCAACACTGGTATCTGATAGACTATCTGCTGGTTCATACTCCTACGAGTGGGATGCATCGAATCTTGCCAGTGGAGTTTACCTGTATAGACTGCAAGCAGGAGATAATATCAAGACGAGGAAGATGGTGTTGATAAAATAGACTAACCAGGAAATAGATATTTCCATGAGCCGGTTGTCCTCAATGATAACTGGCTCTTTTTGTTTTGGGTTCTTCTGCCTCTAACCAAATCCCACCATATTTTTTAAAATCTTCTTTCCTCTGATGAAGACATCATATTTATTTGGGAGGGAGTCTAAATGTTAAATTCGTAAAAAAATTTAGTTAATTTTTAAAACATTTTTCTCTTAAAGGTACACTATGAAATATCTAAAATTTATACTTTTATCAGGTTCGTTGCTCCCCTTCTTTTCCTTATTTGCCCAGGGTCCTGATACTCTTTGGACCAAAACATTAGGAGGAAGCAATATTGACGTGGGACATGCCGTTCAACAAACAATGGATGGGGGTTATATTATCGCCGGATACACCCGTTCCTACGGCGCCATGAGTGGACGCAATGTCTGGCTGGTCAAAACTGATGCTTCAGGCAATGAGGAATGGAACAATGCTTTTGGCGGGAATAACGACGAAGAGGCTTACTCGGTACTCCAAACCTGTGACGGTAGATATGTCTTTACCGGATATACCGAATCCTTTGGCATGGGTTTAAATGATGTCCTGCTGATAAAAGCCGACAGTACCGGGACTTCCCAGTGGATCAGGACTTTCGGCGGTGCCCAGGATGATGAAGGCTATTGCCTTGACCATACCACCGATGGAGGATTTATTATTGCCGGGGTTACATCTTCTTCCGGCGCAGGCAGCAGGGATGTCTGGCTGATAAAGACCGATTCCACCGGGAATGAAGAGTGGAACCGGACTCTGGGCGGTTTCAGCTCGGACGGCGCCCGCTCGGTTCAACAAACATCGGATGGTGGATTCATTCTCACCGGCTGGACGCTCTCCTATGGTCCGGGATTCCTGGGCAATACCTGGCTGGTCAAAACGGATTCTACCGGAAATATGGAATGGGATCAGGTATTCGGAGGAGATGAAGTGGACCGAGGATACTCGGTTCAGGAAACCGCCGATGGCGGATATATCCTCACCGGTTACACTTCCTCATTTGGTGCAGGTCTGGACGATATGCTGCTCATCAAGACCGATACTTCCGGTAATGCCGAATGGAATAAAACTTTTGGCGGATCTGGCAGGGATTATGGTAACATCGTTCGACAAGCTGCTGATGGCGGTTATATCATCTCCGGTTATACCCTATCTTTTGGGGCAGGCGGGGATGACCTCTGGCTGGTTAAAACCGATTCCGCCGGGAACGAAGAGTGGAACAGCACTTATGGTGGAAGTGCTTCCGATGTGGGTTACGATGTGCAACAAACCCAAGATGGCGGATACATTATAACCGGTCACACCCTTTCTTATGGTGCCGGGTTGCACGATGTTTATCTTATTCGGCTCGCTCCCCAAACCATGCCGATCTTTACCATAACACCGGATTCTCTCTGGTTTGGCAATGTGGCGGTGGGTGACACGGCATTGGACAGTGTAACTGTGCACAATTCTGGTGAGGCAGATTTGATCATTTCTTCAATTACTTCATCAAATGTCCTTTTTAGTATCTCTCCCACCACCGAAACAATCGCTCCGGATTCCACGGCTATTTTCTATGTTCAGTTCAGTGCTAATGATCCGGGCAGCCAGAATGGCGTTTTATTGTTCCATCACAATGGCCTCACCTCACCGGATTCGGTATTTGTGCATGCAGAGGTAATAACCGGTATAACCGGCGAGGGTGGAATAATTCCCGACCAGTATGCCCTTTATCAGAATTATCCCAATCCCTTTAATCCAACTACGACTATCAAGTTTAAATTACCAAAGGCTAGTCAGGTTACTTTAAAAGTCTTCAATACTCTTGGTGAAGAAGTGGCGATACTTGTTTCCGAAAGACTATCTGCTAGCTCATATTCTTATGAATGGTCCCGCACCGGCGGGATGGCCAGTGGGGTTTACCTTTACAGGCTGCAAGCAGGGGATTATGTTGAGACAAAGAAAATGATAATTTTAAAATAAGCAGCCAATAAGTATATACACTGTCTGCTTTATTAAAATCAGATGGAGGATTATTTCTAAAGACTGAGCTGAACATCCCTCGATTTGAATATTACTTTTGATGATTTTCATTGGAACATCAGCGATTTGCCTCCCTTTATGAGCAAAAAATTTTAAAACCATATTATTTAATCCTCAGACCTGACGATAATCTTTGTCAGTTTAATTGAGTTATTATAAAGTCCACGAATTATCAGTATTGTGTCAGGTATTTTTTTAATGTTTTTTTCTGAAATAATTCCAAATTATCTAACCCTTCAATCCTCAACTTTAATTAAAAAAGGAGTTATCATGGGTATCAAATTATTAAAGAATGTGTCATATTTTACCTTACTGCTGGTTTTTGTGCTTCATGCGAATCATTCCTATGGTCAATTTTTTGTTCAATCAACTTCTCCTGCTCAGGGAGCCACTAGTGTGGATACGGCAGCGACAATTGCAATGACTTTTAATTCAGAAATTGATACGTCTGCACGATTTCCATTTCCACAAGATTTTTTTATTAATGTATTTATTTTCCCGGATTCATTAACAGGTGAACCAGATTCTATAACAGTTAGTCCAGACCTGCATACCGTCTATGTTCATAATTTGCATCTCTCTTTGAATACCACCTATATGTTTATTATCGTGAATGCCGTCAGCCTAACCGGAGATTCTTTAGAAACACCCTATTCTATTCTTTTTTCCACAGGAAATAGTTTACCCACGAATACCGTGTCGGGTACCATAAACTATCCGGGCAATGATCCTACCGGAACAATGGTAATCCTTTTTGATAAAATTCCATTTGGAGAGGAAGACAGTTATCCGCTGAATGGAACCGTAGTACCAACTTCCGCAGGAACATACACGGTTTCTTTGGTGGAAACAGGGACTTACTGGCCGGTAGCAGCACAAAATCTTATTATTGATAGATATGGAGAAATAGACATCCAACCAGGAAGTTCGCTTGGTTTTTATGATATTAATGGCGATGGGGCACCGGATAGCGTTGAAGTTACCAATGGAGCTTCAATATCCGGAATTGACATGACGCTTTTCGATGTTTATCCACAAACGGCTCGCGATCCCTATCCTAACATCGAAACGCTTGCTCAATCCTGGGCGGTTGATGCACATCTGGTACAACTTGCGGGTGATGCCGTTAAACCGGATGGAAAGGTATTGTCCTGGCAATATGCGTTCTATTCCCCTTCCATAATGGAATATAGAAGTTGGGTAACAATTGGTGATTTAATTATTAGCATGGGAGTAGACACATCGGCAACAGACACCCTGGCTTTACCCACAGGCTGGGTTGATAGTAACATAATTATGACCGAAGCAGAAGCAAATGGCGGAAGCAATTTCCGGCAACAATACTCCGATGCGGATGTTTTTGCCTTGCTTGGACATTATGGTTATCGTTCTGTTAGAGGAAACTTACCTTCCGGAAATGTAATCCCCTCCCAAGAGGGAATTACATTATCAAAATTAGGTATGAATTTTATTCCCGTTGGAACAAAACAGATAATTTCTCAAAGTGAGAGTCCCCTCCTTCTGACAGCCGCTTGGGCGGTGGATTATTATTCAGATTCCGCAAATGTTAGTTTAGTATTACTTGTTGACGCATTAACCGGGAATCTTGTTGGTATAGAAGAACCCGGTGAACACAATCTGGCAGATCGATTTAACCTGTATCAGAATTATCCCAATCCTTTTAATCCAACCACGACTATTAAGTTTGATTTGCCAAAAACAAGCCAGGTTACTTTGAAAGTCTTCAATACTCTTGGAGAGGAGGTAACGACCCTGGTGTCTGACAGACTTTCTGCGGGCTCGTATTCTTACGAGTGGGATGCTTCTAACCTCGCCAGTGGCGTTTATCTTTGCAGTCTGCAAACAGGTAGCTATATCAAAACAAGGAAGATGATGCTATTAAAATAGTTTCCAATCATTGAAAAAAAGTGGTGGTCGAATGATCACCACTTTTTTTATTCTAAATTCTTAGATTCGAAACAGGTTAATTTAATCAAGGTGAGCATTTATAATCGGTAACAGCCTCAGGAATTTTGGATTATCCTTTACATAATTGATCAAACCGATCTGAAAGCCGTTCAAATGCCAAGCGTAGTTCACAATCCCCAGAGATATACCGCTCTGGTTTCCTTTAATCTGATTAAAAGCCGCCATTGAAAATCCGTTTAACGTTCCTTCATTTGAGATTTTATTCCAGATACCAGACAAAAGAATGCCATGAACCTCCTGTCCACCGGTGCCAAATCCGCCTACAACCAAACCTCGGATAACAGGTGCGCCAACCCCCAGACCACCAATGGCTATTCCTTTGAACTCGCCACCACATCCCGCACCCAAACCGCCAATGACGATACCAGTCATATTCTCTCCCGTGCCTGCTCCTAATCCGCCGATGATAATGCCACTCGCATTACTTCCGGCACCGGCACCCAA
>CAYVKM010000083.1:0-8320 GCA_964452045.1 uncultured Calditrichaceae bacterium | reverse complement strand
CCGGCACCGGCACCCAATATACCAATTGTGATTCCAGTCATATTACCCCCGGCGCCTGCACCAAGTCCGCCAAAAACAATTCCCTCTACATCACCTCCTGCTCCGGCTCCCAGACCGCCGATAAAAATTCCCTTCAGTGAACCGCCGGACCCGATTCCCAAACCACCAATCCCAATACCGGATAAATCCTTCCCACTACCCGCTCCCAGCAATCCTATGGAAATTCCCTTAACTTCATACTCCGCAGCCACACCGACAATACCCACCTGGATGCCTTTTAGATAACCGGCAGACGGGATTATTCCCAGTGAAATCCCGTTCACAACCGCATCAGTATTTTGCTTACCAGCCTTCCACAGGGTAAAATTGAGTCCGTTAATCTCCTTAACATGGTTGTCCCGGAAATTAAAACGCACACCGGTAAACTCTTTTGAATTGCCGATACTGAGACCATAATATTTACTGGGGATATTCAGGCTCTGGGCAGAAACACTCATCACAGGAATTACGATGATAAGCATCATCAGAATCCCCAAAAAGAATACTCTGTCCCTTTCCTTAACACAATACCTTTTTATCATACAAAAATTAAAAATATCAGATATAGATTTGGCTTTGATTTCGGCTTGCATGATGGTGTTCCTCTCAATAATTATATGGTCTGTCCGGTGTTTATCCTGATGTTTTCTTCATGACACCTCTCGACCCAACTTTTTGACTTACGGGCATGATCAAAAAAAGTTTGGGTTTTATCCCTTAAGTTGGTTTGTTCATAGCGTTTCACAAAAGATAGTTCTAGAATTTGTATTGATTAAGAAAACGATTTAGCACATTAACTTTTGTAATTTTGATTTAGAGTAAAAATAATTGTCATTGCGAGGAGTTCCGCGGTTGCGGAATGACGAAGCAATCCCATCAAGATTTTTGCAATATTTTCGCTCTCAAGATTCAGATCAAGAACATGGAGATTGCCACGACATCAATGTCTCGCAATGACAGCATAAGCGTCTTTAGAACTAAAAGTATAATCTTGATCGCTAAAGATAACTGCCCCAAAAGTACAATTTTGCATTAGTTACATTTCATATTTTTGTCCCGAATTGAGTAAACGTTTAAAGGAATGACTTTGATTTGATCAATTTTATGAATTAAGGGAACAGTCATGAAGATTAATTCCTTTCATAAGCAATTGAATGAAAACTAAAACAATAATCACTTCAGGACAAATGCTCAATAACCAGAGAAATGGCAATAATCAGAAAAAAATAGGCAGTGATCACCCAGTACAGACGACCCCAATAACCGGAAGAATGTCTTTCGGAAACAATCTGTGGCAATACGAAAGCAGGACGTTCCAAACGGTTAAGAATTAATTTTTCCATGAAAAATGCAACACCCACGGTAATCACAAAACCGATCACATTCCACCACAACCAGGAGATGGGAGTTAAAATCCAGACTAACAGATTAACCAGAATTCCGGAAATGATGCCTATTTTAATGGAACCTGGCTTCATTTTTTTTACGAACATACCCACCAGAAACGCTGCCAGGATCGGGCCATATAAAGTACTGCCGATGGCATTTATCAACACAATGGTGGTCTGCCGGGTGGCTTCACTGATTTCATAAAACAGCAGGGCGGCCGAGACGCAGAAAATACCCCAGGAAAGGGTGATTAATTTGGAAACGATCAGGTAATGTTTTTCGGCAGCCTCCGGACGGATATAACGCTGGTAAAAATCTTTCATGGTCACCGCACTAAGGGAATTCAATCCGGAATCCAGGCTGGACATTAAAGCCGCCATAATAGCGATGAAGATGAAACCAATCAGTCCGTTGGGAAGAAAGCTGACAATAAACATGGGAATCATCCGGTCCGGATCGTGCTGCAGGATCTGACTGACCTGGTTTGTTGAAACACCCAGCGCCGAACCAATCCGGCTTAAGGATTCCGGCTGTGCGAATACTGCCCCAACGAATAGACCCATCAGACAATAGGATAGTACCAACGGGAACCGGCCAACCGCATTCACGATCAGGGATTTGCGAACCTCATCCACATGCCCGACCGATAATTCCCGCTGCACCTGACTTTGGTCGGTTCCGTAGTACGATGCGTAGAGGAGAATTCCCCCGATGAGCATCGGCCAGAAAGCATAGGCCTCTCCTTCAGCAACACCGAAATGGGTGAAATCGAAAACCTGTAACCGGTCGGCGGAAATAGTAGAGAATGTCGTTTCAAATCCAACAATCGAGAAAGCAACATACCCACAGATAAGGATCCCGGCAATAATTATAACCATCTGTAAAACATCGCTCAGAATCACCACCCGAATTCCACCCAGTGCGTCATAAATAACAGTTACCGATCCAATCAATATAATAGCAGTCGGGGTAGATATATTTAAAGCAGTAGATAAAACCAGCCCACCGGCCAGAATAGCCACAGCGGTGGCCAGTCCCCGGCCCAACTGGAACAGAAAACTAACCAGGGAGCGGGTCCCGGCATCAAACCGGTCCTCCAGAAACTGATAAATGCTTACATAATGTTTTTGATGCAAAACCGGAATAATAACAGCCATCACCAATATTAAGGCAAGCGGAACACCAAATTCATAGCTCAACCACTTCAGACCGCCATTTTCTTTAAGGGCAACAAAGGCTGGTGCCGAGACGAAACTGATCGCGCCCAATTGAGTGGCCATGGTTGAAGCACCGGATTGCCACCATTTTATTTTTCTGCCTCCCAGATAATAATCCTCGGTATCGTTCTGATGCCGGTTAAAATAGAGCGCCAGAAGTATTACACCCAGCAAATAAATTACTATTACAATCCAGTCCAGATAATTCATCAAAAACCTTTAAACATTTTTGATTAAATCAATGACAATAATGTGTTGTCCTAAAAGTGCGCCGTATATGTCAAATTCTGTAGTTAGTGTTATGCTGAATTCATTTCAGCATCTTATTTAGGTGATTTCAGATCCCGATCCTGCACCGGAGGGACAGGATGACATAATTATTTTAAAACTAGTATATTTCAATTCATGAAGTTTTTCAACTATTAACATAATAGCTCACATTAATATATTGCTGACACGTTTAAAGAAGTAAAATTCCGGCAAGAAATAAAGTACTACCATGATCCAATAAATTATACCAACAAATGCAGAAAATTCAAAATGCTTATTCTTCGAGGGAACGGTGGACTGCCTTTAGCAACTCCAGGAGGGCAAACGGTTTCTTCAGAAAACGATAGCCTTTTTTCTGAATGATATTCCAATTGGACTTATCACCGGTATATCCGCTGGTTAGCAATACGGCAACATCTTTTTTCTGCTTCAGTAAATCCTTAACCAGCTCCAAACCGCTTTTGTCGGGTAAAACCACATCAGAAAAAATCAGGTCGATTTTATCCCTATTTTCTTCGAATTGTTGCATGGCTGAACCAAAGGAGTCTGCTCTCAACACTTTATACCCGTATTCTTCCAATATTCCGGCGGCAAATTCCCGGATACCCTCTTCATCCTCCACCAGCAGGATTATTTCTCCATTACCGTGATAATCCCGGAGCTCGGATTGTTCTTCAGTTTTTTCTGGTCTCTTTATAAATGAAGCCGGAATATAAACCTTAAATTCACTGCCTTTTTTTGGTTCGCTCTCAACCGTGATCCATCCCTCATGTTGCTGCAGTATTCCATAGACCACTGAAAGACCAAGTCCGGTGCCTTTTCCTAATTCCTTGGTGGTAAAGAAAGGCTCAAATATGTGCTGCAGAACTTTTGGGGTCATTCCGATGCCGTTATCCCGAAAAGCGACACATACAAATCTGCCGGGCCGGGCGTCTGGCATCAGTTCACTCTCATCTTCAGATACCACAACATTTTTACTTTCAATCGAAATTTTTCCTCCTTTGGGAAGAGCATCACGGGCATTCAGGATAATATTCATTACCATCTGTTCCATATTCCCGGCATCAGCCCAGATTTTCCAGATGTCCTTCGCAAAATTTGTCTGAATAAAAATGTCTTCACCGATAATTCTATCCAGTAGCTGCAGTATATTGATTATAATTTCATTGATGTTCAGAGAAGATGGTTCAATAGCCTGTTTTCGGCTGAACAATAGAAGTTGATTGGTTAAGTTTGCCGCCTTTCGGGAGGCTTTCTGAATCTGCTTGAGGTTTCGATGAAGCCTTTCATTTTCCTGGACCGAATTCAGCGAGAGATCGGTATATCCCTGGATAGTGGTAAGCAGGTTATTGAAATCGTGAGCGATCCCACCTGCCAATGTGCCAATCGCCTCCAGCTTTTGTGCTCTGATCAGCTGGGACTGGATACTTGCTTTTTCCAGTTCGGTTTGTACTTGCTTGGTAATATCGGTATTTGTTCCAATCAATCGATGAGCTTTTTCTTCAGCATCCTGATGCAAGGAACCTCTGGCATGAAACCAACGAATACTTCCGTTACGATGCATCATCCGGTAGGTAATATCATAATGCGGAATTTTACCATCGATGAGGGCCTCAGCCTCACTGATTACTTTTTTTCTATCTGCGGGATGGACAAGATCTAACCAGGCCTCCATGCGATTTTCAATCTCATTGTCATCGTAACCCAAAATCATCTTGAGCACCGGGTCGACATAAATATCATTGGTGGTAAGATTGAAATCCCATACCCCCACATTCCCGGCCAGCGTTGCCATTTTATATCTTCGCTCGCTTTCTTCCAATGCGTCTTCTGCTTCCCTAGGTTCAGTAATATCCCGAATCGTACCCAAAATAAATTTCTCATTTTTAATTTCTAAGATTTCACCCGACATGAGCGCAATTCGTATCTCGCCATTTCTCATTCTGAATTTTGATTCAAAATCGCGAATGTGCCCTTCCTTCAAAAGGACAGATATATATTTTTCCCTCTCTTCCGGGTCCACCCACAGATTTAATTCCAGAGAAGTTTTACCAATCGCTTCTGTATGCGTATAACCTGTAAGTTCGCTAAACCGATCGTTAACTTCTGTTATTTTTCCACCTTCAGATGTGGTAATAATGATGACATCCGGGCTGGAACGGAAGGCCTTGGAGAATTTTTCCTCAGAAGCTCTTAATGCTTCCTCGATAAGCTTGCTTTCGGTTATATCCTCATAACTGCCAAAGATACCTATTACATTTCCCTTTTCATCCAATAGCGGTTTCTTTGAGGTACGCAACCAGAGGTTTGTGCCATCGGTTCTTTTTTGGGGTTCCTCAAAATTGATTTTCTCAATTTTTTTCTCCATGACTTCCTTGTCGTCTTCCCGGTATAATTTGGCAGAGGCCTTCCAGGATAACTCAAAATCGTGCTTTCCAATAATTTCTTCAGGACTATTCAAACCCGCATCTTTGGCAAATGGTTTGTTACATCCCAGATATTTATAACTTCTGTCTTTCCAGAAAATTCTTTGGGGAATGGTGTCCATTATAAGTTGTAACATTTTCTGAGAGTTTCGCAACGCCACTTCGGCCTGTTTCTTTACCGATATATCTCTGACAATCGCTTGAACGTGAGTACCGGTACTCAATTCCACACGGGTAAGGTTGATCTCGGCGTAAAAGGGGGTCCCATCCAATTTCTTATGCAACCATTCGAATATTTGCGGTTTACCCTTCAACGCACCTTTTAGTTTTCTAAGACCTTTACTTGCGGATTTCTCCCCATCTGGTTGTTTGGCCGGCGAAAATTTGAACGGGGTCTCCCCGATAATATCTTTCCGCTCGCAACCAAACATTTCCAAGGTTTTCTGATTACAATCGATAAAAGTATCGACCTTCATAATAAATATGGCATCACCGGCAGATTCATACAATGTTCTGAACTTGTTCTCGCTCTCGGTAAGTGCTTTTTGTGAAATTTTCTGTGCAGTGATATCATGGCCAATCCCCATTGCATATCCAGCAACATTTCTGGAACTCTGCCAGAATAACCATCGGTCTCTTCCCTTACTATCCTTTATCAAACGTTCGGAGGGAGATTTGGCCGGGGGAGTTTTACCTGAGGCAATCCGGGCGACTCTCTGTTTTTCTTTCTTGCGGATTTTTTCATCGGTTCGGGTTAAATTCCACCAACCATCACCAAGGATTTGTTCCTTCTCAAAACCTAATATTGATTTAACCCCCTGGTTGGCATAAATTATTTCACCACTTTTATCAGCAACCAAGACAATTGCTTTGACTTTTTCCAGAATATCAATGGACAATTCTAAACGATGCTCAATTTCCTTTTTTTCAGTGATGTCCCGGCCAACCGATTGAATCTCCTTTATTTTACCATTTTCATCAAAAAATGCCTGGTCCGTCCATTCCTGCCAGCCAATTTTTCCATTCGGCCGCTTAACCCGATGAACATCCGTTTCCACAGGGTTTTTTGGCTTTAGCCTGGTAATTTTCTCCTTTACCGCCTGTTTGTCTTCTTCAACAATTAAGGGAAAAAAGCTGCTCCCGATTAATTCCTCCCAGGATTTGCCAAAATATTGACAGTATGCTTCATTAACAAAGGTGCGGGTGCCATCCGGTTTCCACCGGACAATAAATTCGGTTTGGGATTCTACCACGGAACGATACCTGGCTTCACTTTCGGATAAGGCTTCTTCGGCTTTCTTTTTTTCGGTAATATCTATGGTCTCCAGCACCACACCTCTAACCTCACCATTTTCATCTTTAATTGAATTCCAGGAACTGGAGGCATACCAGATATCGCCATTCTTTTTTACCGCTTTGTATTCTAAATTTTTATAACCTGTACCCTGCTTATAGGTAGTATCGAAAAGCTTCCGGGCTTTTTTATTATCAGCCGGGTGCACCCACCATTTAACCTTGCCCAAAAGTTCCTTTTGAGAATATCCAGTAATTTCCTTACAATTGGGACTCACATAAATATTCTTACCCTTTTTATTGGAAATAATGATTAGATTCGGGGCGGTTTCCACAATGGTGCGGAATCTTTCTTCACTTTCCCGAAGTGCTTGCTCGGTCATTTTATTCTGGGTAATATCCCTGGCGACCCCGAAAAAACCTTTTATATTTCCTTCGGAATCCAGCCGGGGAACAACCTTGTCCTCAAACCACCGGTATTCGTCAGAATCTTTTATCTTTAGCCGGTAAATCCGGGATATTGGTTTTTTTAACTGGGTGATTTTATGAGTATCCTCAATTAAATCCGGAACATCATCGGGATGAACAATCTGGAACCATAAAAGAGGATTGGTCAGAAACTCTTCCGGTTCGTATCCAATAATATTTTTTACCTGCGCCCCAATAAACTCGACCTTTCCCTTAAACGGATCGGTCGAGGTATCTACAATATAGATTACTTCGTTAATATTCTCGACTAACAGACGCAACCTGTCTGCACTCTCCTGGAGTTTATTCATGCTTTCGGTGAGGCTAATTATTTGGTCTTCTGGAGATTTGACAGATTTCATCAGTCTTTTAGTACCCGGTTAGTATTTGGTAAACTGAGTTGAACCTTTAAAAGCACTATCGACAGAAAGATTTAAACTATTGAATTTCTCCGATTAATAACTGTTACAGAAATTAAAGCTTAAATTAATTTTCCTTTTAATCCTAAAACCGGAAAAATACTCTGTTTCAAACTATATAAACTAATGCAGGTAAAATTGATATTTTTCTTAATGTGTAATAAATGCTTCTCTCTGCTTCATAATTATATAAACAGATTTGGAAAAACACAAATTATTTGTGATGGCAAATTGACTGTGCTAAGAAAAATTATCTGCCATCATACATGAGAAGGGGGAAATATAAAATAATAAGATAAAAATATTCGTCGGACACAGCATCATAAATAGCCAACTTGAGAAATGTGGAAACCATGAGATTAAACTGATGGTCTATTATCGAACTAATCTCACATCGTCTATAAATACGGTAATGGGTGAGGATAAGCGGCTGGCAAAAATACCAAGATTCATTATTTTTTTCAGATTCATCTCTCGTCCAGCCGGCGCATTTTCTATTTCCTGAATTGGAATGATCACATGATTCCAACCCGGGTGAAGAAACAACCGTTTATTCAGCCGATCCTCAAAAGGTTCTCTATTGGTGATATGAATATCATCATGGATCCGACAGGTCATTCTTAGATTATTTTCTGAAAACAGATAAAACTCAAGATATCTGAATCCTTGCCAATCCCGAGGAAAGTAATTCAGGGAAACGCCGGAATACAGATCGGTGGTCAGAAGAATCTTTGCACAGGTTTTACCGGAATGTGAAAAGCCACCGATTTTCTCCATTATTGCATCACCGTTCCAGCGA
>CAYVKM010000082.1:0-16858 GCA_964452045.1 uncultured Calditrichaceae bacterium | reverse complement strand
CTTCCTTTTTCAGGTAAGAAATACAAATTAATAATTAGAGAAAATACGATTTATCAAGTTTATGATCTGGAAACAAATCAATATGTCAAAAATCCTCCCCCCCTTCTAAATACAATTGATGGTTTATTTGATTATGTATGGCCTATTAAACCTGATAGTGTCGCATATTATAAGGTCGATTATGATAAAAAATTGGGGTATCCAATATTTATTCATATTCTTTTTGATACTACAGTAGTTGATGCTGGCTTCTCTATTAGGACAGAGTTTATTAATAAAATAGAATTTTAAAAAAGAATCTAACTTCCGCATAAACGTGAACTGAAGGGCATGCGGCTTTCGGATGTTCCGATGGAGGCCTGGTGAGAAGATTTGGGATGTTTGACCGGGGAATGCTTCAGTCACGTTATGCTTATTTGTTAGGGCTATTATTAAATAACCTGTAATCGGAGGTAGTTTTTGAAAAGTAAATTTGTAACAGTAATATCGATGTTAATGTGCATTAACCTACTTGGTGAGGAATATATCTGGAATAAAGATTTAGATAATGATGGTAGAATTGAAAAAATTGAAATTTATGCGAAACATGATACTTTTCATTTAAAGATAGATACACTTGACTACAATTTACAATCACAGAGAATCTCTACGATTGTAGATGAAAAAAACAAAGATCATGTGATCATTTTTTTTGATATCGAGCATGACAATAATATTGAAATCGCTATCAGCACAGAACATTTTGCTTTTGCAGATAGGTCTATCACCAATGTATATAAATATGAAAATAAATCCATAATACCTATGAAATTTTATTATTCTTTAGAGGAGTATTGGGATTATTTAATTTCGAAGGACAAAATTACTGTCTGGAACTCGTCAGATAACAGTTTATATATCATTGCTGGAAAACAGGCATATGACACTACTAATGGTGAAACAATCTTCTTCAATAAAGTAGATTTATATCGGTGGAGTAATGAGGTAAAAAAGATTATCAGATTTGGTGAAAAGTTATATAAGGATATAGATAAAGAAAATTTGAAAAATTTAATATTTTGAAATTTACTTTTAGATAATAAAAAATAAAAAAGGCCCTAACTTCCGCATCAACGTGAACTGAAGGTTGTGTGGCTTTCAGATGTTTCGATGAAGGCCAGGTAAGTAAATTTGGGATGTCTGCCAGGTACACGCTTCAGTCACGTTATGCTTATTTGTTATACCACTAATAATTATTAAAATTATACAATTGGGTCGTTAGCTCAGCAAAATGAATATTTATGGCTTAACAAATTTCCGGAACCTCACCCCTTTGCTCCCCCTCTCCAACGTGGAGAGGGGGTTGGAGGGTGAGGTTATACAATCGGGTAATTGCAATAATACAGAATATTGAATAATCCCAGTTTTGTCTGAGTTAAAGACATAATCATTTAAAATTATTTACATGTTGAAAAGAGAAGTTAAATGTACAAAATGATAAAACAATTTTTCCTATTAATCACTCTGATCTTATTCTTCATAGTATGTTCAAAAGAATCTCCCGTTGAACCACCAGTTGCAAACAAAGGATCAATCTATGGAACTGTTATTGATTCCCTAACTCAATTACCGCTAAAAGACGCTGTAATATTTGCTCATATTAACCAAACTGCGGATACAACTGACAGCCTGGGTTCCTTTTTATTAAAGGACTTATCAACCGGTAAAGAAACCTTATCTATTAGTGCTGAGGGTTATCAAACTCAAAACAAAGTAGTTGAAGTAAAACCAGATTCACAGTGGGTTGATATATCCTTAAACTGGGCACAGGGAACCTGGACGCATTTGGGATTGGAAAACAAGTTCATTCAGCGATTAAGGTTGTTCAAACCGTTCCTTTATGCCTGTACATCATCAGATGGTCTTTTCAGAAAGGATATTCAATCTGTATCATTAGATTGGCAATACATGGGTTTTCCTGGAAATGTTAACGATGTACTAGTTAATCCAGTAAATCCTGAAGAAATATTGCTTACCTCTCAACCTGATAACGCTACTGATCATGGTGTTTATAAATCGACAGACGCAGGTAATTCCTGGTTTGTTTCTGATAGTGGATTAGGTTATAATCCCCCACCGCCTCATAACGATACGATATATTATGCGCATCCTACAACATTCTGTATGACAAACTATGATCTTTTCGCTGCTGGAGGATATTTAGTTCACAGTAGTAACTTTGGCGATATCTGGCACAAGATTAGTGGAATAGCTGGAGATATTAAAGATTTCAGGTATCACAATTTATTTGAAAATTATCTTTGGATGGGAAGCCAACATCTCTTTGGAGGCCCAATTCTATATTTTTCGAATGATTCCGGCAATACTTGGGATTACGATTTACTGGAAGACTTAGTAACCGGAGATGATGTAATCTTCTCCATCGCCTTTGATCCAAAAGACCCTGATGTTGTTTGTGCAAGTATGACTAAGAGCATCATTAAGACGACCGATGGCGGTGATACCTGGTTTACAGTTATGACATATACTGGTCCCGGATACATCTTTTCCATAAGGGAAGATGATTCTCAATCCGACCGTCTGTTTGCTGCTGCTGGATTCACCGCCTTGGAAACAAGGGACGGAGGTAACAACTGGTTTGATTTGGAAAGCCCCAACGGCAGCGGCATTGTAACGATGCTCTATGATTCAGAAGATAAAGCTCTATATCTTGGAACGGGTGATTGCCCCTATCCACCCAATGGCGTATTTGTCTATAAAAAAACAAACTAAAATTTTAAGGAGCATATAATGTATTCAACAAATAATTCATTTGAAAAACTGCTAAGAAATAAGCTAAAAGTAATTTTAGCAATTTTAACGTTTGGAGGTATCATTAATGCCCAGGTATTCCAGATGGGTAATCGGGTATACCGTTTTGAGAACTCCAAATGGTTTAATTATTCGTCCGGAAGCAAAGGGGATCGAATAATACCTGAAAGATTAATCGTCCGATTATCTAACAACAAAAAACCAGTTTTGTCTGATTTCACAAAGTTGGGTATTACAACAAATATAGAAATCAGCCCCAGGAGAATCTTGGGAAATTACTATGTTATTGAAATAAATCCTAATGGCAATCCTTTTCAAATAGCTTAAACAATTTATAATAACAATGATTTTCAGTATGTAGAATTTGATGCTTTAGGAAGCTATGCCCTGGAACCGCAGGACACTCATTTTCCACAACAATGGAATCTCGGCGAGACAAAATTGCGTATGGAAGCTGCATGGAATATTTCTACAGGTGATGAGTCAATCATATTAGCGATAATTGATTCTGGCACCGATTGGTTTCATGAAGATTTAGACGGTAACATTTGGGTTAATCCAGGAGAAGATCTGGATGGTGATGGTGCGGTAGGTGATTTTGGTTCGCCTGCCAACGGTGGTGACGAAAATGGAATTGATGATGATGGAAATGGATATATTGATGATTTGATGGATTGGGATTTTGATATGGATGACAATACAATTGAGGGTCGGTATTATCATGGCACAGCAGTGGCTGGAATTGCTGGGGCACAAACGAACAATTATGAAAACGGCGCTTATCGGGGCGTAGCAGGAGTTGCAGGTGGTTGGGGTAATACACCCGGAGTAAGTTTGATGATAGTTAGGACTCTATTTGATTTTTTTATACCAGAAGAGGTTTTAGCAAGCAGAATAGCCTTATGTATTACCTATGCGGCGGAAAATGGTGCGGATATATTGAATCTAAGTTTGGGCGTGTTTGATAATTATTACTTCCTCCAAGATGCTGTAAATGAGGCAGTGAATAATTATGATTGTGTAATCGTCGCCGCATCTCATAATGATGGCAGTTCTAATATCAGATACCCAGCAAAATATCCCAATACAATTGCCGTGGGTGCGACAGACATGAATGATGTCTGGTACAGCTATAGTAACTATGGACCAGAATTAGATGTTGTTGCACCAGCTAATGTTTATACGACAACTAAAAATAATGGATATATAAGTAATTTTAACGGTACTTCCGCATCAACACCCCATGTTGCTGGATTAGCGGCATTGATTAGATCTGTCGATCCAACCCTTTCCTGGAGTGAGGTACGGAGTGTTATCCGAAACACAGCCGATAAAGTGCCCGGAATGGGAGGTCAGAATCGTACCGATAAGTATGGTTACGGTCGAGTTGATGCCCAGGCTGCTTTGCAGTCAGTCTATGGCGGTGTCCCACCTGCTACACCTCAAAATTTTCAGGTAACGAAATATACAGGAATATATCCTCATCGTCCTAAATTAACCTGGAGTGCCAACACCGAACCAGATTTAGCCGGTTACAGAATTGAAAGAAAAATTGACAACGGAAATTGGGCAGTCCCTTTGCACGGTGGCGATGTTGCGCCAGACATCACAGAATTTATTGATATGGAAATTCTTATATGGAACAAAAACAATAATCAGACTGCTTATTATCGTATGCAAGCTTTTGACACTGAGGGTCTATATTCCGCATATACCCCCATTAAATCCATTGATTTTCATATTATGCTAAAACCAGGAACTGTTACTCCCCCACCAGGGGACATAACATCTACAATTCCTGATAAATTTGAACTACTTCAAAACTTTCCCAATCCATTTAACCCAACGACAACTATAAAATATGATCTACCCCAATCTTCAGTAGTGTCCATACAAATATTCAACAGTCTAGGGGAAAAGATTAAAACTTTATATTCAGGTCTGCAAACTAGTGGAAGTCATGAAATAGTTTTTGATGGTAGTTCGCTTCCGTCAGGAATTTATTTCTATCAAATCACCACGAAAGATTTTAGCCAGATTAAAAAGTGTTTATTATTAAAGTAAAATTGTAAAACCACCTAACTTCCGCATCAACGTGAACTGAAGGGCATGTGGCTTTCGGATGTTCAACTGGAAGCCAGGTAAGTAGATTTAGGATCTTTGACAGGTAAGCGCTTCAGTCACGTTATGCTTAATCGTTAGGTGGCACAGATTAAAGAATAAATATTTGGGTTGAAACGTGTTATCCTTTATAGCTTCAAAGATTGGTGTATGGAATGCATGGATTTTTATGAGTATTTTTATATTTCAGATGGTGTTAGTTCTATTCTCTAGTAAACGGATAAGGAACCGAACTCATGTTCCAAATAATTTTAGACAGACGATAATTGATAAACATATAGGTGTTATTGCAAATTTCTTGTGGCTATTTTTGTTAGGTTATTCAATTTTTTTACCTCTTCTATTTAGATCCATTTGGTTTTACATCGGTTTTTTTGTGTTTATTTTTGGCACATTGTTATTGTTATTATCCACACTAAGTTTCATTACTACGCCTACAGATGAATTGATTCAAAGAGGAGTATATAAAATTTCAAGGCACCCGATGTATTTAGCTACATTTTTGATTTGTTTAGGTGCTGGCATTGCTTCTGCATCATTGATATTTATAATTTTGAGTGTTATCTTTTTTGTATGCCTTCATTATGAAGCCAGTGTAGAAGAGAGATATTGCCATAATATTTATAAAAATCAATATGAAAAATATAAACATCGTGTTCCAATGTGGTTTGGTTTACCAAGGTAATAAATGGCAATTTTAAGTATATATTAAATAAACTGATTTGCCACCTAACTAGTGCATTAAGCCGACCGAGAGGGCTCACTATCTCTGGAAAGTTTTATTGCCTCAGGCGGCGAAAATTGCCAGGATAATCATTCAGTCCACTTTCCCCGTCGGCTTATGCACTATCTGTTATGTGCATAATAACGTATTGACGGAACTATCTATGAAACTGCAGCAAACAATGAAAATGAGGTGAAAAATTATGGAAGCTTTTAAATGTAAGATAAAAATTTCAGTATTGTGGATATTATTTGCTGTCTCTACGTCTGCTGCGATGATAATATGGTTTGTAGAACCAGGTATCATAGAACAAATAATGACAAAAGGTGAAATGATTACAGAAAAACTTAGTGAAGGAAATATAGTATTTTTTGCACTCTATTGGGTTATTCCCTTAAGCATGGCTTTCCTGACACAGATTTTGAAATATTCTCCAAATCGCTGGCTAAACTTTGTTCTGGGTATAGTCTTCTCAATATTTACCATTTATTATTTCATAAGTCATCTTATAAAAGGATGGTTTACTATAGCAAATTTCTTAGTATTGATTTTTGCACTTGTAGTTACAGTCTTGATTGCCTGGTATGCATGGAAATTACCCAAAGAGGAAGTGTGAGTCGATTCCAGCTTTTTTTAAACCACTCAAGGAAAAGTAGTAATAACTTTGGAACATAATAACAAAACCTAACATAAATTTGCAGTTGACCGGAAGGGCTGTGCGATGATTTTAAGGCTGTACTGGTATCGAAGTGTGTTGATGTTGCGAAGTCTGTGCATGAAACCTTCCGGCAACTGAAATTTGGCGTTAGCCGCGAAGATTGTAGTTCTTAAAAATGAAACATAGTGTTTTCTCTTATTTTCATTCAAGATAAGAGATTTATTCTTACTGTTTATTTCCACAAAATTGTGTGTTAATGTTTAATCGAGTAATCATTATAATTTTCAGGCCTAATCATAATAAAAATGTACGAAAGGGGATGATTTCAACGAAGAAAATAATTCGCTTTTTATTTTTTATTATGCTATCAGGAATTACTTTGAGTTGTTCATCAAGTTCATTGACTGTTGTAGAATTGAATCTTCATCCTCAAAGAGATATCGTTATTGAGATTATGCCTTTCTCAGAGGCCGATAAACTGTTGGCTTCGAGAGGTTTCAAATGGCGGGGAACACTTGCCGATTTAATCGACAAAGAGACTGGATTATATACATCTTTTGATGATAAAGATTATACTAACCTAAGGCAATCTCTTATCAAGAGTTTGAAAGAGAGTCAAAACTTTAAAGCAATTCATGATATTCAAAATGAAGATGAGTCAACCAATGGAATCCGTCTCTATATAAGCTTTGATGAATCAGGTATAAATAGGACATCCCTTGAATCATTTTGTTTCCTAAATGCTTTTGCTTGGACTGAAATTTCCCGAGATTCTATATTATCAATAAAAGAAATCAAAACTAAAGGCAGAAGTAGCTGGTCAGTAAATGGAGCTAAGAATGAAGCAATTACTAAATTCATTAAAGAGGTTGCTCAACTCGTCTCCATGAAATAAGAATAATCTAAGTATATTAATTAAAGTTTTATGTAAATATTAAAATTCCGCGGTTAACAAGCGCTTCAACGCGGACGCCTAAACGCGTGGCATGCTTAATAGTTGTGCCAAATCTCGGCGCCGGTCAAGCGCTAGCCGTTAGGCCGCTCAAGAGGACTGTTTTACATATTACCAAATAGGAGGAAAAAATGGCTGAAGTAAAACTCTTCGTGCTCTATCCCTATCCGACCGACACCGACCAGTTCGATCGGGACTACCAGGAGCACCTAAAATTGTTGCGCAAGAAGATGCAGATCCCAGAGCATGTGCAGCCCTATGCGATGACACGCTTCGTAGAGACGCCGCAGGGCAGACCTATCTATTACCAAATGTTCACCATGCCCTTCCCATCGGCTCAGGCTTTGCAACAGGCCATGAGTACCCAGGAGATGCAGGTGGTGGCGGGGGACGCTGTTCGGATTTCTTCAGGTGGCGATCCTGTGATCTTAGTGGGTGTAGAGGAGGCATAGAAGCGGCGCTGGTTCTATCCAACAAAGTATGACCTAACAAGGGTATTCAGTTGACGGCTTTTAAAACAAGTTATTACTACGGATCAAAACAAGCACTGTCTCGCCGCAACTGATGCCCCAGGGCAAAATACCATCTATTTTAATATTTAAAGCAGGAGGTTAAGATGAAACCTACATCAAAAGAACTCAGTTATTTTACTTTCTTCCTAATTTTCCTGTTCGTCCTCTCTTTTCTGAAGGCGCAGGAAAAGGTTGAAGACTATCCGGAGGGAATTTCCCCGGATAGCTTATTGACAATTGCCCGCACCATTATTGATTCTGCCAAATGCAGAACCTTTATCACGGTGGATGAAAAAGGTAAACCACAAGCAAGAGCCATGTCTCCCTTCCCACCGGAAGAGAATATGATTATCTGGCTGGGAACATCTGTTAATAGTCGAAAAGTGAAGCAAATTAAAAATAATCCGCAGGTAATGGTTTATTATTATGACGCAGATGGATTAAGTTATGTCTCAGTCGCCGGCACTGCCCGTCTGGTAGACGATCCGGAGAAAAAAGCGCATTACTGGAAGGACGGCTGGACACGTTTCTACCCAGATCCGGAAAAAGACTATATCCTTATCCAGGTTACGCCGGAGCGGATGGAAATCTGCAGTTTTGAATATAAATTATTCTGGGATGAAGAAGGCAAACCGACCTTCCTGGTATTTTGATGATATTGTTAGCCCCCACGGACGATTATGAAGGATAAGAAATAAGATTTATTGCTACTCTAGGGGATGAGGAAATATCTTCTACCAAAGAGTTTATTATTAAAATAAAATTTATAGAAAGAATCTAACTCCCGCATCAACGTGAACTGAAGGTCGTGTGGCTTTCGGATGCTTCGTTGGCGGTCAGGTAAGCAGGTTGAGGATGTTCGACCGGTGAACGCTTCAGTCACGTTATGCTTTTTTGTTAGATGTCTACATGATGAAAATAAATATCACAGAAAAAGACGATCAGAAATTTATTTCTCAACTTCTTGATTTAATTGAGGAATACCATAGACAAGCAGAATCAAGAGATATATTTTTAATCAAAGTTGACAATTGGTTTGATCACAAAGGGTTAGGTTATGCTGGTAAAAGTAAAATTGGAATTAACAATGGCCTAGAACAAATTGATTCTATAATAAGACCAACATGGAAATTTGAAAATGATGTAACAATTCCTTCCTTTAATCCAAATCGTATTTTTGAGGAACATCATTTCTTATATAAAAATAACAAAATCTTATTAAAAGAGAACGTTTCAAATTTCGTCCATCCAAAAGAGCATAAGAAAGGTTTAAAAGTTCTCAATAACAAAATAATCGATTTTTCAAGCTCTGGTTTATTTGTTTGGTTTTCTTCAAATACAATAATAAATAGAAAAGGAAGCATGATGCTATATAGAATTAGTGATGAAAAAGTTACAGGTTGGTATGCATCATTTATTTTCAAAGAAAAGTGGAAAGTCAATAAAGTCAAGAATATGGACAGAGATACAATTATTAATTTATTTGGAGGCAAACAGACATCTGATTAATCGTTGGAGCGGACCAGCGATTAGCTATGCTCTCTCTGCTCTCCCTACGGTCGAGCCCTTTCAGGGGCTGCTCAACTATATTTGTTAGGTGTAAATATATACTCAAGGTAATGCTATGTTTAAACTAAATATTTTCGGCCTACTCATTTTGATCCTTACTTTTACAAACTGTATGATTGACGGCCATGACATGATGGGAATAATTATAAATATTCAACAAAGTAAATTCGATCGTGCACATGAATATGCATCAGAATTTGTGCTCAAGTACCCAGCTAATATTGAAGGTTGGTACTATTATGGTGCACTTTCTGGTTTGAAGGGCAATTATGAAGTGATGGAAACGGCTTTTTCTAAAGCAACAAAATTAGATGGTAATCCAAAAGTATATTTACCTTTTGATATGGATGAGAATGAAGTAAACCTGCGTAATGCAATCAAAATTAATAAGGACCATTTTGTCAACATAAATATCCAGGAAGCTCAAAAACTGCTTAACAGTGTCAAAATTGAAGACACATTAGATTTGAATACCAAATATTTAGAACTCGCAAAATCGAAGATTGAAAATGCAGACTTAATAGATCCTAATAATCCGCAAATCAATTTTATGAGAAAGATTATATCAGATTATGAAAAAATACTAGAGTAAAATCATAGATTGGAAAATATTTTAGAGCCTCACCTCTTTGCTTATGCCATTACGCCAGCTCTTGATCGCAGCCGTCTTCCTGATGAGCCTACTTGGCTGTCGAGAAAAGGAACAGTCGCAAAAGGATCTAGAGGCAAATCAGGCAACTCCATGGGTAAGCGGCTGTTGATATATTTTAACTAGAGATTGTAATGACAAAGAACATTTTTATCGTGCTTTACATTGTGGTGCTGATAGCCGTTGTCGTTAGTGTAGATTTACTGTTCTTTAAGAATCGATTCTGGGAACGGCTGATAGCGAACATCGGCATTGTTTTGGTGTTTGCAGCCTTCTATTTGAGATTCCTAAAGAATCCGTAAGATATGCGCCACGGCACCAACTTGTTGCTTAACACCCACATCGAGTCTGACGGCTCATGTGGAACGTTAGCTATTATATAATACGGACTTACAAAATTTTATTTTCTATGGACTGATCTGGTCTTATATTATATATGAACAAGTTTTTGGAAACAAATGCCGACGATACTTTATATAGATGGATGGAGATTTTTCTTTTATTCAAATGAAAGAAGAGAACCAATCCATATTCATTGTCAAAAGGCAGAGAAAGAAAGTAAATATTGGCTGGATCAGAAAAACTTTGAAGTTCAGGAAGCTTATTCCTTTAATATGAACAATAAGGATAAAAGGCTAGTAAAAAAGATCATATATGAATATTTTGAGTTGATTGAAAAAGCCTGGAATGAATTTCAGGAAGGTAGATAAAAATGACTAAATATCACGATATCAGTAAAATTCATTTCACAACTGATGAAATGTTGGTAACTATTGATGGTAAAGATTACAAATTCAAATTAACCGATATTTCCCCCATTCTAGAAAAAGCGTCCGATACAAATAGGAATAATTTTGAATTATCCCCCTCCGGCTATGGGATACATTGGCCATCTATTGATGAAGATTTATCAATTGATGGACTTTTGGGAATTCACCATAAATCTCCTCGTAGACAAAAAAAACTTGAATATAGATAAAATTGCTAACTATCGCATAAACGTGAACTGAAGGTTATGTGGTTATCATATGTTGAGCAATTTACCAGGTGAGCAATTGGGGATGTTTAACAGATGCTCGCTTCAGTCACATTATGCTTTTTTGTTAGCCTTGAATAAACGAGGGAAAAATGGAGACTAAAGAAATTAGAATAATGCAAACCTTTAACAACGCTATCAATGAGGGTAATGTTCAGCTACTATCAAGCCTGATGACTGAAGATCATACATTTATAGATGCCAGCGGTGCTGCTCATTCAGGTGTGAAGGAAATGACTAAAGGATGGAAGGAATTTTTTTGTATGTTCCCCGATTATAAAAACAATTTCGAACGCATCCTCCAGGATGGCAATTTAGTCGTAGCGCTTGGAACGGCCTATGGAACATATAATGGCAATCGTGGACTTGTCCCGGAAAATCGGATTGAATGGACAGCCGCTTGGAAGGCTATAGTAGAAAATGATAAGATAAAATTATGGCAGGTTTATACTGACTGGACTGAGGCCATAAAAATAATTGAAGAGGATCAAAAGACTGACAAGCCGACTGACCAGACGCAGTGAACCATGGCTGAGCCGCAGAAAGTTAACACCTGAGAGTTAAAGAAAAAGAAAAATCGTTGTTGTGGTTAGTTATCGCTCCTGGATTTCAAAAAATTTGGAGACCAAGGGATTTATCTAGCTTTTAATAATTCAAAGATCAAAACAGTATTATACGATGATCTTAAGGATAGAACTGGGGCCGGTGAAGCATGATGAAAAAACTGTGGCAAGGGCATTGACTTGTGCCGAATCGAAATTTCAGTAAATAATATTACAATGAATGGAGTTCTCAGACTAAATGATATAATTATGAAGATATTTGAGAATTAGAATTAGTGTTAAGAATCGGCAACCAATCATTCTAGCCGGCCTGCTATTATCGGCGGTCTTTTGGGTTTTGGAATGTTAAAATAAGTCTATTTTGGATACAAAATTATAGAGCTTTTATTCCGCAGGCAGCTTAATTCTGGTTGTTAGGCTTATTAATAGGTTTTGTATTTAGTAAAGGAAAAGCATGGGCTTATACAATTACACACCAAAAATCAGTATTATTTTATCATAGGATTCTTGCTGTCGGGTTCGGTTTACGGACAAAATGTCAGTCTTCATGATAGTCTTGATATTAATGTGGATAAAAACACATACTGGTGGGCAGGTGTCATAAATCATGGCAATAAAATGCCTCTGATAGAGCCGTATAAAGCGAACTTCAACAGTAATTATGGAAATCAGGTACAGCCGTTAATGCTCTCCAGTACGAGGGATGTAATCTGGTCGGATCATCCGTACCAGATTGATTTTTCTCCCGGAAAATTAGAGATAAAGGGCTCGGTTCAGTATTATAGAGGAAGTGGCACCCTCAGGGAAGCCTACCTGTATGCCAGCCGGACATACTTTCCTCCTTCGGGTAAGATACCCGACCCACTGTTATTTACCCAACCCCAGTACAATACCTGGATTGAACTAATGTATGACCAAAACCAGAAAGATGTTCTGGCTTATGCCGGAAATATTATCGCAAATGGTTTCCCTCCGGGAGTGCTAATGATTGATGATAATTGGCAGGAAGATTATGGCAAATGGAATTTTCACCCGGGACGTTTTCCTCATCCCGGGAAAATGATTGATGACTTGCACGATATGGGATTTAAAGTGATGGTCTGGGTCTGTCCTTTTATCAGTCCCGATTGCGATGTTTACCGGAACCTGATGAGTAAGAAATATCTGGTTACCGATAATAATGGGGAACCGGCGATTGTCCGCTGGTGGAACGGTGCCAGTGCACTTCTGGATCTGACTAATCCGGGAGCATTTAACTGGTTTAAATCACGACTGGACCGATTGATAAATGAAAATGGGGTCGACGGATTTAAATTTGATGCCGGAGATTTTGAATTTTATAAAGGTGTACATTCCTTTAAACAGGATGCCACGCCGGAGGAACATTCAGAGCTATTCGGTACGATTGGTCTTTTTTATCCGTTGAATGAATACCGGGCAATGTGGAAAATGGGTGGCCAGCCGCTGGCAGAGTCCTTACGAGATAAGGGGCATAGTTTTGACGCGTTACAATTATTGGTCCCGAATATGTTAACCGCCGGACTTATGGGTTATTACTTTTCATGTCCGGATATGATTGGAGGTGGCGAGTTTACTGCATTTTTAGATGATGCGGTCCTGGACCAGGAATTAGTCGTTCGCTCCGCACAATGTCATGCCCTGATGCCCATGATGCAATTCTCAGTAGCACCATGGCGGATTCTGGATGAAAGGCATTTTGCAGCAGTTAAAAAATCTGTGGCGATCCGTGAAAAATATAAGGATTTCATACTGGAATTAGCTGTTAAAGCGGCTAAAACAGGTGAACCGATAATTAGGCCAATGGAGTTTGCCTATCCTGATCAAGGCTATGCGGACATTATTGACCAGTTTTTATTGGGTGACAAGTTACTGGTAGCGCCAGTTTTGAACAAAGGAGCTACTGTCAGAAAGGTGGTTATTCCCATGGGCCGATGGAAAAGTTTCGATGGACAAATAATCTCAGGGCCAAAGACAGTTGACCTGAAAATTAGCCTTGATGATTTACCCTTTTTTGAATTAATACGTTAGATTTTAAAGCCTAACCTGCCAATCAAACAGAACGCTGACGCATTCTGGTCTCGGATTGTTTGATTAATCCGAAGGCTGTTGTGCGTCGCGTCTGGTTATCGGCCATCCGTTAGGTATATAAAAAAATACCATGATTCTAATTCAGCTATAAATGTTGTAAATAAGAAGGAGATTAAAATGAATATTTACGTTGGCAACCTTTCAGGTGACATTGACGATGAAGATTTACGAGAGGCGTTTGAGACATTCGGACAGGTCGCATCCGTCACTGTTATTAAGGATAAATTCAGTGGCGAATCACGAGGCTTTGGATTCGTGGAGATGCCTTCTAAAGATGAAGCGCAGTCGGCAATCGAAGGATTAAATGGGCAAGATTTAAAAGGGCAAAGTCTTACTGTCAATGAAGCTCGTCCGCGTTCCGAAAGACGTGGTGGTAGAGGGGGATATGGTGGTGGCAGAGGAGGACAAGGGGGTAGCAAAGGAGGATATGGCAGTGGTAAAGGGAAATACGGTAGTGGTGGTGGAGGACGAAGGGGTAACCGATGATCATAGGTTTGTGTGCTAAAATGATTTCATTAGATATAAATGTCAAATAAACACTTAACTCGGGCTTCAAGCTGACCGGGAGGGCTGGACGTTTCCTGGATTTCTGTACTGCTTGGCCCGGCTGGGAGTAAATTCAGTTTTATCTCGCCGGCAGCTTAAGCCCTATACATTAGCAATAATAACCGGAAAGTTGTTCATGCTCATTGGTCGTTGGTGAAAGAGTAATTCAATATAGATTTTGAATTTTCTTGGAATTTTATGGCATCATTAATATTTCTGTTGGTTTAAAGCCGTTGAAGATACAAATTATTGCGGAAAAAGTCGTTTTTTCATCTACAGTTACAAAAGACAATAAGAGCTTTTAATGTTTGGTTGGTTGCGTAAACGTCGCCGAAAAAAACTAACTCAGTTAATTTTCCCTTCCACATGGGAGGAAATAATCCGCCGGAACGTAGCTCACTATTGTATGCTGGATGATGCCGAGCGTGTTCACTTGCGGGCTCTCATACAGGTATTTATAGTTGAGAAGAATTGGGAGACTGCGGGGGGACTGAAACTTAACGATGAGATCCGTGTCACAATCTCAGCACAAGCCTGCCTGCTGCTTCTGGGCGTACCTCATAACTATTATCAGAATGTCCAATCCATTATCGTATATCCCTCTACCGTTGTTCCACCACAACGCAAGCTGGGTTCCTTTGAGATTGCGAATGCTCCACTGGATATTGAGCAACCGATTATCGGGCAGGCATTCTTGCAAGGACCTGTGATAATCATTTGGGATGCAGCCTTGCGTGGAAGTCGCCATCCAGAACTTGGCCATAATGTCATTTACCACGAATTCGCCCATAAACTGGATATGCTCGATGGGGCGGCCGATGGCACTCCACCATTGCGCGACCGGGCCGAATATCGCGACTGGGTTCTGGTATGTTCGCGAGAATATCAACGTATTAGGCATGACGCCGCAAAAGGCAAGAAATCATTTCTCAATGCCTATGGCGCAACGAGTGAGGCGGAATTTTTTGCCGTAGCTACAGAGCAATTTTTTGATAAACCGCGGTTAATGATTAATCAGGCACCGGACCTCTATCGTGTTTTGCAAGAATACTACCGTCAGAATCCCGCCGAGCGTATGGGCAGGAAAAACAGTATGGAGGATATCAAAAACCAAACTCGAAAAGGTAATTAGGCATAAAATTGCCCGAACATGCGAATGAACCAGTCCCGTTACAAGCTGGCTGATTATTTACACCGGTTTACTACAATCCGTTTATTGACATATTTTGGATTGATATGAAGCGAAATATTAAACCTAAATCAAATTAACCTAACTCTCGCACCAACGTGAACTGAAGGTCTAGGAGTTCACTTTGGCGGTATTCCAATAACAATTCATAAGGAGGAAAAAGATGAAATTCAAAACACTGATGATTATCAAAGCGGTCGTCTGTCTTGGCTTTGGGCCTTTACTACTTTTCTTACCAGCCCAATTATTAAATCTTCTTGGAACTTCTTACGGTCCCGGCGCAGCTTTAACCGCCCGGGAATACGGAGCAGCCCTTATGGGTAATCTGATGCTGACCTGGTTTGCCCGGGCAGTCGAAAAATCAGTTGCACGCAAGGCTATTATTCTGCATTTGTTTGTGTATGATGCAATTGCTTTAATAGCCACATTAATTATCCAGCTCAGCGGAGGATTAAATGTTTTGGGGTGGGGGATAGTATTTGTCTATCTCTTCTTTACCATAGGTTTTGGATATTTTCTTCTGCAGGAACTCAAATCAACAGGATGACAGAATTCTAAATTACGATCTGTCAAAATATAGATCCTTGAAATGCTTTATGCTGGAAATTTCTTCTATCCATCGGATACTTACGAGATTATATTTTATATAAATCCAATAAGAAATATTTGAATTACCCAAATATGCGTGTTTTAAAAAAGTTATTCGACCAAAACCGGAAATGGGCAGAAAGGGTAAAAGCAGCAGAACCGAATTTTTTCAAAGATCTTTCCCAGCAGCAGAATCCGGAATATTTATGGATTGGCTGCTCGGACAGCCGAGTGCCGGCCAATCAGATTGTGGATATGCCACCAGGACAGATATTTGTCCACCGCAATATCGCCAATCTTGTGGTTCATACTGACCTTAATTGCCTGTCAGTGATCCAGTTTGCGGTAGACGTGCTCAAGGTAAAGCATATCATCGTCTGTGGTCACTATGGATGTGGAGGCATTCAGGCCGCCATGGAAAATAAAGAACATGGATTGATCGATAATTGGCTACGCCACATAAGAGATGTCTATCGCTTTCACCAAACTAAAATCGATGCGATTCAAAATGAAATAGAAAAAATTAATCTATTGTGTGAACTTAATGTCGTTGAGCAGGTTACAAATGTCTGCCAGACAACCATCGTTCAGTGTGCCTGGAAGGCTGGACAGGAATTGGCAGTGCATGGCTGGATATACAATATCGAAGATGGAATATTAAAGGATTTAAACGTCCGCATAACCAGCCCTACCAAAACGTTCAATCTTGATAAATAAGAAAATTCATTTATGGATATAAGAAATATTGCAATTATTGCGCATGTTGATCATGGAAAAACAACTATGGTCGACAGAATTCTACATCAGGTGAAATTGTTCCGGGATAACCAG
>CAYVKM010000081.1:0-16932 GCA_964452045.1 uncultured Calditrichaceae bacterium | reverse complement strand
CCGGTGGTTTATGGACCGGTGAAGGTGTGGAAGGCGGCGTAGCCTCCATTGGTGGCTGTCTGCAGGGCACCCCGGATGTATTCTTCTCCTATGAGTTGGCCACAGCTGGTCCTACCTGGATGAAGATGTTGGTGACCAGTGGACAGGTAGATCCCAATGATGCCTTTGACGCCCCGGCCAGGATTTATGGTGAGACGGCCGGTATGGATACTGCCTGGGTGGTCTTCTATACCAACGATCCGGCTGCCCCGGTGATCAATGTAGAGGTTAACGTGGATGTGATTACCGGTATTGGTGATGTCAATACCGTACCGACCAGCTATGCGGTGAGCCAGAACTATCCCAACCCGTTCAACCCGAGCACGACCATTAAGTACCAGCTGCCGCAGACCTCTGATGTGCAGCTGCAGATCTTCAATGTGCTGGGTCAGAAGGTAAGGACGCTGCTGAACAGCAAGGTAGAGGCCGGATATCATGAGGCGATCTGGGATGGCCGCAACGATCTGGGTCATCAGGTAGCCAGTGGTATCTACATCTACAAGTTCCAGGCCGGTAATTTCCAGAAAACCCTGAAACTGATGCTGCTGAAGTAATACAGATTATTTATTACCGGTTGTACTATAACAGAAAAAGCCCCGGATTTATTCCGGGGCTTTTTTTTGTTGCAACTATTTTATTTATTTTAGTTATTTGCGATAATTTCCGCACCCAAACCATTTTCACCAACTCCAGCAACCAGGCCTTTGGCGAACACAGTATAAATCTTACCATCCTGTAGAGCTATGCCAGGTAAATTAAGCACCACAGTGCTAGTACCAGCCACGCGAACCTGTAGATCATAAGATGCGGCAGGCAGCGGTGTAAAATCAGTACCCTCTTTAAAAGCGATATTGCCAAAAACCACAGTTCCGTCGGTCAGGGTAATATCGACAGCGGGAGCATCCGGTGATAAGTGGATAAATCGGGCGTGTGCATTTCCGGAAGCAGGAGCAGTCAGATCATCAACAAAAACCAACGGTTCAATATTTGTCAGCGTATTTACCGCAAACACCGAGTAGTTATTATCAGCGCCAAGGGTCAGATTTGCTTCAATTACAGTAGTGGAGGTTCCGCTTGCATTTACTTTGATATTCCGGGTACCGGCGGCAACCGAAAGATAACCAGTATTATTCGGAAAAGTCAGAGCAGACGAGTTCACAACAAGATTATCCACCAGTAAATCCACACCAGGTGCATCGGGAGAGGCATGCGTCACTAAAACGTCAGCCAAGGCTGCAGAAAGATCGACCGAGGCATTACCAGCATTGTTATCAACAAAAACCCTAACGAAGAAAGGATAGTTGTCGTTATTATCTAAAGTGCCAAAAGCAACAACGGTGTAAACTGTATTGTTCTGAACAGCGATTGGATCGAAAACCAGAACTTCGTCAGTAGCACCGGCAGCGGTAACCACAAACCGATAACTGGCAGCATCCACCTGGACATAATCTTCGATGTCTTTAAAGGCAACATTCGAGAATACGGTGGCTCCGGTGCCCGAATTTAGTTTAATGTCAACAGCCGGAGCATCCGGTGAAGCGTGGATAAACCGGACTTTAGCTTTATTTGATACTGGTGTTCTGACATCTTCAACCAGAATCGGCTCGATATTAGACAAAGAATTCACGGCTAATACAGTGTACTCTTTATTACCCTGAACCGGTACCTGAGCGGAAATGACTTCAGGCATGGTTGCACCAGCCGGGGTTACCACGATCTGCCGGGTTCCTTCATTAACTTCGGCATAGCCGGAAGACTCACCATATACCAAATCACTGATGGCAACAGTACCATCCACCCGCACATCCACACCGGGAGCATCGTAACTAGCATGAATTACCCGGATCTGGGATTTTTCCACCTGCGGTGCGACAGTATTATTGTTATCATCCTCACTGCAACCTAATCCGATCAACAGAACCGGAATTATTGCTAATACTATCTTAAAATACATACGACTTAACATAACTACCTCCTTAAATAAATGATGAATAAATGAATTAATTTAGTTTGTTATCTACTTAAATACTGATTAAGTGCACATAATATAATTCATTGTCTAACTAATGTCAAGCAATTTTTAGACAAATATTAATTTTTTTATAAATTAGTCTCTGAATTGCTCTGAAACCCCTATTTTTACTATGATATCATTAAATAATAATATGGATAAAAATTTTATTATCAGCCAATTTTAGCTTATTTGTGCAAAAATTTACACCAAACTATTGACAAATATTAGACAATTGATTATATTGGGGAATGAATGATGAAGCTAAATATCCGATAAAAGCAGTATCCAAGCTTACCGGTCTCAGTCAACATGTTATCCGGGCCTGGGAAAAAAGGTATCAGGCAATCCAACCAACCCGGACCGGCACCAACCGACGACTGTATAACGAAGAAGAAATAAATCGCCTTCGCTTGTTGAAAGAGGCAATTGCGCAGGGTCATAATATCGGTAATGTGGCAAATCTTGATTCGGAGGACCTTAAAAATCTAATTACCGGAAACGGCAGCATTGCTCCTGCACAGACTCAACCGGAAACTGCTCCGCATAAACCGGGAGTATCAAATTATCTGGATGAGTTAATTGCAGCCACACAGTCCCTGGATAATAAAAGGATAGAACGGATTCTGTTAAATGCCTCGGTTACCTTAAGCCAGCCTTTATTGATTGATCAGTTAATTATTCCTTTTCTTCAAAAAATAGGTGAAATGTGGCAGGAAGGGTCATTGCGTACTTTTCATGAACATCTGGCCTCGGCAGTGATTCGCACCTTTCTGGCAGATTTATTAGCCACAATAAAAACACCTTCCCACGCCCCCAACATGGTTGTTACCACACCCTCAGGTCAGTATCATGAAATTGGTGCTTTAATCGTGGCCTTGACTTCTGCCAGTGTTGGCTGGCAGGTCACCTATTTAGGCCCGAATTTACCGGCAGAGGAAATTTCAGCTGCTGCCATGGAAAAAAATGCCCGGATCGTCCTGCTGAGCATCGTCTTCCCCCCGGATGATCCACACCTGAAATTGGAACTCGAAAGGATACGGGTGTTGTTACCAGATAACATTTCCATATTTGTTGGCGGACGGGCCTCCAGTTCCTATTTGGAAACCTTTAAAAAAATCAATGCTACCGTTTTTAAAGAGATAAGAGAACTCAGGACAAATCTTGAATCCTATCACAGCTCATAGCAATATCCCTCCGAACAGAAACCTGCGTAAACTGCCCTTCATTTCATTTTCCTGAATAGAAAATCAGTTTTAATAAGAAATTGTCTTGACAAATTTATCTCAGATTTCCTATTTTTCAGTAAATTTCGGATGATTACATGAAATCAGATTCTTCCAATTTTTCAGCATATTAATTAATAATATTTATTATATATCATGGGAGAACCAGATATGGAAAAGAAAGACAAGCCTGGCGGGATTTCCAGACGAAAATTTATTAAGGACTTTAGTACTGGTGTAGTGGGTGGAACAGTACTGATCCAAAAGTTGCACGGTGCTCCGATAAATGGCGACAAGTCCGGAAAATCCGAATCAGAAAAGGATAAACTTCCCTTACAGCTCAAGGTAAACGGCAGGGAAGTAAAATTGCAGGTAAAACCCCAAACAACCCTGGTGGAGATTTTACGAAATCAATTGGAGTTAACTGGCACAAAAACAGTCTGTAATCATGGGGAATGCGGCGCCTGCACCGTACTGCTGGATGGTGTCGCCATCTATTCCTGCCAGATGCTCGCTCTGGATGCAGCCGGTAAGGAAGTAACCACCATCGAGGGTCTGATGACCGGGGAAGATCTGCATCCGGTTCAGCAGGCATTTATCGATCATGACGGTTTTCAATGCGGCTTCTGCACGCCCGGCCAAATAATGGCTACCCAGGCTATTCTGCTAAAAAATAAAAAACCATCCAAAGAAGAGATCGTGGAAGGTCTGTCAGGGAATTTATGCCGTTGCTCAGCCTATCCCAAGATTTTGGATTCAGCAATTGCTGCAGCAGAAAAATAATTGTGCAATCATTATTCAGATATCAAATTATTGGAGGAAGATAAATGGCTTCCCGTAAAATCGTAAAATCCAAACATTTTTTTGAAGAAGATTTTGTCGAATCCCTTGCCGAAGTTCCGGTAGAAAAACAAGAGCCGTGGACAGACAAAACTGTTTTTAAATATATCGGTAAACCGATCTCACGCCTGGATGGATATGATAAAGTAAGTGGAACGGCAGTGTACAGTTTTGATGTGATTTTACCTCGCATGGCATTTGCTAAAACCCTTCGCTGTCCCCTCGCCCATGCACGGATCAAATCCATTAACATCGATAAAGCGCTAAAAATTGATGGGGTCTATGATATCATCACTTATCAGAACAGCCCCAAAATCGAGTGGTATTATACCAGTTTATTATTTGATCCGCATCTTCGTTACGAAGGCGATGAGGTGGCCTGTATTGCAGCCCGGACGGAGGAGATTGCCAAAAAGGCCTTGAAACTGATTGAAGTGGAATATGAAGAACTTCCCTTTGTACTGGATCCGGCCCAGGCCATGAAAGATTCCGCTCCAAAAATATATGAGGACGGAAATATTCTCCGGGGAAAACCATCGGAATACGAACGGGGCAATGTTGAACAAGAACTTAATGAAGCTGATATCGTCGTGGAAGATACCTTTCACACCCAGGTTGAGGTACACAATCCGACCGAACCTCACTGCAGTGTGGTGAACTGGGACGGGGATAAACTAACGGTATGGGATTCCACCCAGGCGGTTTTTGGTGTCCGTGATGCCGTAGCCAGCAGTCTTGGCATTCCCGAAAATAAGGTTAGAGTGATAAAAAAGTATATGGGCGGCGGGTTCGGAAGTAAGCTGGAAGCCGGCAAATACACAGTTATGGCCGCTTTACTGGCTCGTAAATTAGCCAGACCGGTTAAGATCTCCCTGGATCGCAAAGAGATGAACCTGGCGGTGGGTAATCGACCGGATTCCGTTCAGAAGCTTAAAGCCGGTGTCAAAAAAGATGGTACTCTCACTGCGCTGAGCCATTATTCCTATGGATCGATAGGAGCTTTTCCCTCCGGTGCCGGGTGCAGCTGGCCGCTTCGACAGATTTATAAATGCCCGAATGTAAAAACAACCGAGTACTCTGTTTATATCAATGCCGGCAAAGCCCGACCCTTCCGTGCGCCCGGACACGTACAGGGTGTATTTGCCCTGGAGGCCCTGTTGGATGAGGCAGCAGAAAAAATTGGCATGGATCCGCTGGAATTCCGGCTGAAAAACTATGCAGAGAAGGACCCGGTGGACAATCTGCCCTACACCAGCAAATTGTTAAAACAGGCCTATATCCAGGGTGCAGAAGCTTTCGACTGGAAGAAAAAATGGAAAAAAGCCGGTTCTGATAAGGGACCGATAAAAAGAGGTGTGGGCCTGGCTTCACAGATCTGGTGGGGAGAGGGTGGTCCACCGGCATACGCCACGCTAAAACTAAACAATGATGGCAGCGCCCAAATTCTATGCGGGACGCAGGATATTGGCGGTGGAACCTATACCATTCTGGCTCAGGTGGCAGCAGAGGTCCTGGAACTCCCGATTGACCGGTTCCAGGTGATCCTGGGTGACACCGCAACCTGTCCCTTTGGCCCGACCAGCGGTGGGAGCCAGACGGCGTCTTCGGTAACGCCTGCCGTACGGGATGCGGCGGAGCAGATGAAAGCTAAATTGCTCTCTGGCGCTGCAGCAGTAATGGAAATACCGGAAGAAAAACTGCAATATCAGGAGGGTATCATCTCAGCACCGGAAGCACCGGATAAAAAAATGAGCATTGCCGATATTATTAATAAAATGGATGAGAGAGTCTTAATTACCACCGGCGCCCGGGAAGCAAATCCGGAGGGATACGCCATGAACTCATTTGGCGTTCAATTCGCAGAGGTGGAAGTTGATACGGAAACCGGCAAAGTTAGAATCCTTAAAATTGTCGCCGCCCATGATATCGGCCAAACCCTGAACCGAAAATTAATGGAGAATCAATTCCATGGCGGCATCATTCAGGGTTTAAGTTTTGCGATTCTGGAAGAACGGGTGATGAATCAATACACCGGTAAAGTGCTCACCACCAACCTGCACGATTACAAATTGCCGACAATTGCCGATACCCCCGAGATCGAAGTGATTATCGTAAGCAAGGGCGATTATTTGATCAGCAATACCGGGGTTAAGGGGATCGGAGAACCGGCCATGATTCCTACGGCCGGAGCTATCGGTAATGCCGTCTACAATGCGATTGGCGTGCGGATAAAAAGTCTTCCGATTACTCCGGACAAAGTTCTGATGGCACTTAATGCATAAAAACTTTCAATTCCAATATAAGAGGAATCAAAGATGAAAGATTTTGCCTATCTCCAACCAGAAACTTTAACAGACGCAAGCAAATTATTGGAAAATACATTTGAGGAATCCCTCCCCTACGCCGGGGGAACCGATCTGCTGGGAATGATGAAAAACGATCTGGCCACCCCCGAAAAAGTGGTTAACCTGAAATCAATTCCCGGTTTAACCGAAATAAAATATACACCGGGTAAGGGGCTATCTATTGGCGCATTGGTACGGGTAGCGCAGATTGCCAGCGATAAAACAATTCAGCAGAAATATACCGTGCTGACCCAGGCGGCGCAAAAAGTGGCCTCTCCCCAGCTGCGCAATATGGGCACCATCGGCGGAAACCTGTGTCAGAGACCCCGCTGCTGGTATTTCAGGGGGGATTTTCACTGTCTGCGTAAAGGCGGCGATATGTGCTACGCGGTGGATGGGGAAAACAAATACCACTGCATTATCGGGGGTGCACCCTGCTTTATCGTCCATCCCTCGGACACCGCAGTTGCCCTGCTGGCCTTGAATGCCAGCCTGAAAATATTCAAAGGTAAGAAATCCCGGGAAGTCCCCCTGTCGGATTTCTTTGTTTTACCCGAACAAAACATTTTACGGGAAAATATTCTGGAACCAGGAGAAATTGTGACTGAAATTGTGGTGCCGGAAACTCCCGGTAACACCAAAAGTCAGTACATCAAATTTATCGAGAGAGGTGCCTGGGATTTCGCCATGGTCAGCGTGGCGGCTGTGATCCGTAATTCCGGAAAACAGATACAATCCGGCCGGATTGCCTTCGGAGGTGTGGCGCCGATTCCCTGGCAGGAAAAAGAGCTGAATAACCGGTTAACCGGATTCTCCGTCGCCGAAGCGAACTTGAAGCAGATTGCGGAAATTGCTCTTAAAAAAGCTACTCCCCTGGAACACAACGGGTATAAATTGATCCTGGCCAGAAATCTGCTAAAGCGGGTTCTAAAAAATCTGACATCTGCTTAAAAATCAGGGTAATAAAAAGAGATTTATTGCCTTATCCTTGGTGGATGTAAATATGTCATTCCTTAGGGGATTCTTTCGCCACCTGAAGACAGGCGCTACCCATATCGCACACCAATCAGCTTTCCCCAAATTGTTGTTTTTTTCTAATAATATTTCAAGCTTTAGGCAGTTTAGTTAAGCAAAATTTTACAAAAACCGCGAAGCGGTGATATGTTTGTAATAACACACGGCAAATTTTATATCCGAAACCACAGAGTGGTGACATGTTTTAGGTTTGGTAAAAAATTATAAATGAGGTTGTGGTTACAGGAACGGATGTTACTACATATCACCCCTGACGGGGTTTTTTACCATTTGTAATCACGATTTTACTATAAACATATCATCCCTAAAGGGATTTAGTTAGTCGGGAGATTTCTTTTCTGTAAATATTCCATCCGGGTGAGACTCAGCTCCTGTCAATGAGGATAGTCTGAATAAAATTGCTGACCTGGCACTAAAAGACGCTACACCACATGAACCAATCTATATAAATTGATCCTGGCCAGAAATCTGTTAAAGCGATTACTCACAAATCTGACCGAAAGTTAATCATCTGTTACATTAAAAACTTCTGATTGATTATACCCGATTTATCACTTGACTTGTGAATAATATTGTATTATCACTTATCATAATCATTAATTGGAGGGGTTTTCCATGGGTAAATTTATCAACATAATAATTTGTATTTTATTATTTACCTTTTTATTTGGTTGTAAAAATTCAACGGAATTTGAAAACAAAAACAATTCTGATAACCTACCTGTATGGTCTCCGGACGGAAACAAAATATTTTTCATGTCAGACCGAAGTGGTAAAAAGCATATTTATTCTATGAATTCCGATGGCAAAAACGTTCTAGATATTACAAAATCTTTACCAAATATTTTTGTCTTTGCAGTATCCCCCGACGGAAATAAAATTGTGTTTCGAACCGATGGCGCACAATATTCGAATTTATATGTCAGTAACATTGATGGGACAGATCCAACAATTATTCTAGAGGATTTTTCAATCGAGTGGATTCTTGAGTGGTCACCTGACGGGTCACAAATTATGTTTAATACCTATAATAAAATTTACATAATAAATTCAGATGGTTCCGGGCAAAAAGAATTAACAGAAGGAATATCTCCATCTTGGTCACCGGATGGAAACCGTATTGCATTTATCAATAATCGAGATGTTTTCCTGATAAATAAAGACAGTACTAATATGACTAGATTAACCTTTGATGAAAATATAGACAGGAGTCCTCTTTCTTGGAACAATGATGGACAATTTCTGGCGGCTTCAACATTTTCAGGTAACATCAAAATAATTAATCTTAATGATAATAATCAAAGTTTTAGTTTTGGGGAGAATGAACTATACCATTTCCCAAAATGGTCACCAACCAATAGTTTAATATTATTTATAGCAAACCAAAATATTTATACATCGGATATTAATGGTCAAAATATTCAAAACTTAACGGCACTTTCTGCTAGAAATGAATCCCCTTCATGGTCGTACGACGGGCAGCGGATCTTATTCGTCTCAACTCGTGATGGTAACGAAGAAATATATGTCATGAATGCCGATGGAGGCAACCAACGCCGTCTTACAAATAATTAAAGCTTTAAGATCAGAGACGATCTATCTTTGTACATAAAAGACTATGTATACTAGTAATTATAAAGAGGTTTCTTGAACTCGAATTATCTCTAAAAAAATCTAATAAAATATTGTCACTTTATTTATAACAGTTCTATTAATTCCATTTAATAAAATTACTTATAAACATAAGAAACAAACGGCCCTTCCAGAAAGGCAACCGGGTCGATCTGGCTCTGAAGAATGCATCCTTTATACTTGCCGGTTAAGAGCAACCGGGCGGATTCTACCAGTCCGGCCGCAGTGGTCGCCTGGATAGCCCGCAACGCTTTTCCTGCCACTATCAGCGGTTTTATCTGGTAAAATTTTTCCATGATCCGCAATTTATTCTGCTGATCATGACCGGTCACCGAGGCATATAACACCACCACATCATCCTCCACCATGGGAATCATTTGTTCCATTTTTTCCTGGAGTTTTTTCACCCGGTCCTCGCCATGGGGAATATGCCGCAAAAGGCCATCGATCCAGGAATAATGTCCGGGATAACGCAACGTTTTATAATCGAGATTTCTGGTCTTTCCCGCCAGGGCTTTGGGTAAATCTGCCGCACCGCCTGAGGTCAAATCCTCTTCATACTCCACCCCATTCAGGATGATCCTGGATCTTTCGGTAAGGGAAGCTTTACTGGTCACTTCATAATTCCGGATGATTTCTGCAGGTTTTACATAAAGGGTGGCCACGCCAACCGGACTCCAGGTAAATCCGTAATAATGCGGCGGATAGGCGGTATGGGTCAGGGCACCGACTTTCATAAAAACAGAGTCTACTTTATCCACCTTAAACTGTTTGCAGAATGACTGAAATAAGCCATTGGCCAGCACATCCACAAAACCCGGAGCCAGGCCGGTTTGCAGGATGAATCCGGTCCCGGCATCCCGGGCGATGTTCATCACTTCGTTGGTTTCTTTGACATATTCAGTAAGGTTAGCATAATGTATTTTGTGTTTGTAGGCGAGGCGGGCAATCCGGGGTGCCTGGTCTCCCGGCAGGCAATCCAGAACGATATTGGTTTGTGCCAGAATCCGGTCGAAATTCTCATCCGATTCCCGGGCCGGCATGTCAAAATTTTCCACCTTTCCGGTATTTGATGAATTTTGCTGAATCCACTGGGCAGCATTCTGGGCAACAGTCTTGTAACGGTCCCCAATAAACAAATCGACTTTAAAATCACCAATCTCCCTTAACAATAATCCAGCCGCCCAGCCAATTCCCCCTGCCCCGGCAATCACAACCTTATAATGCTTTTTTTCCACTCGATACCTCCGTTCTGAAATCGTCTTCTATTGTGTCATTTCTGGTTTACCCTAAAAACCATCCGGTATTAATTTTCCAGGGGCTGCCATTCACCAAAGGTCTCAATGTTGACTTTTACCTGAGGATCACAGGTATACGTTTCATAAGAATTATAGTACCAGCCAATATATTCCGAATCCCCGCCGCCCTGGGTGGTGATCAGGAACCGGTTAGACAAATGTCCGATATTCATCACCCGGTCTCTGGGCAGGGGCTTATCCCCACCCTGGGGATCGATGGGAATCCAGCCATAATTGGGCAGATATACCTCCGGCCAGCGGTGAAAAACATCATCCAGGCTGGCATCGTCCCCGCGAACCACAATGCTGCCCACATAACGGGCAGGCAATCCCGCTGCCCGACACAGAGCGATATAGCTGAAAGTATATTCCGAGCACGAGCCGGTTCCCCGTTTTAACACCACTGGTGCCACATTCCAGCCACCTTCCAGTTTGTATTCCAGATTCTCTCTCACGTAATCGAAAATTTTGTGGGCAACCCAGTAGGGATTCTGCTCCTCCCCCACAATTTTCTTCGCCAGGTTTTTTATATAATCATCCTGGATCATATATTTGCTGCCATTTGCGGTATACAATTTTTTGATATCCTGCGGGATGTCCGATAACTTTCCACATTTATCCGGAAAGATAAAGTAATGGATATCCGATATCCGGGCTTCAACCACCATGGTGGAATTTACGATTTGGTCGGCCGGAATATCCCTATAGTTAAACTGGGCAAAGGACTGGTTCCATTTATCCTTCACAGTTTTATAGTCTGCCGGCAGGAATTTTTTGGTTTTGATCTTTTGTTGAGGCATATCTTCCGGAATGGCAATAAAAACATTTAGATCCTTTATCTGTCCCGTTCCGTTTGCCTTCACCTCATGGGTAAAAGTAATCCGGGCGTTTCTCTGATTTTTCAAGGTATAGATCTCATCATCTTTCCGGATCAGTTTATAAATCCGGTCGTTTTGATAATCCAGATTCCAGAGATAGGTACCATCCCAGGCCATCCCTCTGGGATAGGGTCCGGGAGAATCCATCACCAGAATCACTTCACCCGAAGAGGGGTCAATCATGTAGATCTCATCCTGCATCCGGTCGGAACACCATAAATACATGCCGTCGAAGGTTAAACCCTGAGGATACTTTGCCGGGGAGTCAAACTTTTCTACCGCTGTACCATCACTCAGATCTATTTTCATGATTTCATCGCTTCTGGCATCGCTCACCCATAAGGTTTTTCCGTCCCAGGCCAGGCCTTCCGGATTATCGGAGGGGGAATCGATGGCAAACAGAATTGTACCGTCAGCCGGATCAATTTTGAAAATCTTTTTCTCTTTGGAATCCGCATTCCATAAATATTTTCCATCCCAGGCAAGTCCCATTGGCCAGAAGCCGGGCGAGGGTATTTCCCGGATCACATCACCTTTAGCAGGATCAACCGCGACCAGTTTGTCTGCCTTATAATCTGCCACCCAGAGATACTTTCCATCAAATGTCAATCCGGTTGAAAAGTGGTATGGTGTTTTGAAGCTGTTCACAACCGTTCCGGGATGAGAAAAGGATAATGATACCATCAATAGCAAAAACATGAAAATGCTATACTTTTTGATAGACATGAACAAATCTCCTTAAAGAATTTCGTAAATAATTAAATGGAGCCATTTTGCAAATAGACGTTCACCAATTGTGAATTGGTGATTTTCGTTAATATTTAAAAGTGACCGATTTATTACTTGGGATGAAAAATTTGGAGTGAATGAGAAAGTCAAAAAGTTTCTACTAAACACATTATTCATTATGCTTCTTCAAATCTGCTTCGTCCATCAGCCGGCAGGCTTCCAATAGAATATTCATGGTAGAACCCTGAATATTGGCTTTATATTTGCCCACTTTCGGTTCGAATTTAAACCTACCTTTGCGGTACATCACCATTTTATTGATTGCTTCCTCCGCTACCACATCATCAATTTCCGCAAAGGTCATATTGCCATTATCAAAAATAATTTTGCCGGCCTGTTTGCCGATCACTTCCAGTGTGCCGCTTCTTTTATTCAAATTCAGCAACTGAACCACTTCAGCCAGGGAAAGGTCTGCCAAGTTGCCTTCAAATCCTTTAACCTGGGGCGCTTCCTCGTCATCCATGCTTTTCACCCGCTTGGCCCGGTTCAGCAGTGTTCTCACCTTTTCCAGAAGAACATTTCGATCCACTGGTTTTATCAGATATTCATCTGCCCCGGCCCGGAAACCACGGATCTCCATTTCTTTATCGCTCAAACTGGTCAGAAAGATGAAGGGAACCATGGGGATTTCCGAATTTTCCCGTACCATCCAGCAAAACTCAATACCATCGGTTTCCGGCATCATCACATCCGAAACAATTAAGTCCGGTTTCTCCTGCTGCGTCTTTTCCAATCCCTGATCACCATTTTCGGCGGTGTGAACTTCATATCCGGCTTTTTCCAGACTGATCCGTAAAAGTTTAAGAACATGAGGATTATCGTCAACAATCAATATTTTTTCTTTTGTGCTCATTTAATTAAAGTCCAAAAGCCTTATAAAAATGATTATCTGGTTAATATTGCTGATTATTTTGTAGTCAACTTTGAAAAACGAACCGCCTGATTCCTGCCGTTGTTTTTCGCATATTGCAAGGGCTTTTCCGCCAGGTTCAGTGCTTCCTGAACTTTTTTAACGGCCTTAAGATCTAATTCGATAATGCCCGCGCTAATGGTTACTTTTTGATATTCCTGTTTTCGTTTGGGTGACAATTTCTTGAGCTCGTAAAAATCCTGGTCAAAAAAACTGGTTTGATTTATTGCAGACCTTATACGTTCCGCCTCGTAGTATGCGCCGGTTTCATCGGTATGGGGTAGTATAATCACAAACTTATTGCTGTCGGAACGGAATACAACATCAGTATGCCTGGTATTATTCAGAATGACGTTGGAAATTCTCATAAGAATATAATCGCCGGTTTGTTCACCAAACACATCATTTATATGGTGAAACAGATCCACATCGATCACCACCAGGGATAATTCATTTTTATACCGCTTTGCCCGGGATAGCTCTTCAGCCAATCGCTTATTGAGAAAAGGCAGATTATATAAACCAGTTAAAGGATCGGTGGTCTGCCCGGCTTCCAATTCACTGGTTTTTTTCTTTAATTCCTCCAGCTCTTTCAGTGCGCTGGATTTTTCTTCCACCAGCTGAAGGTTATCTTCCTTTAAACTTTTCAACAGGTGTTTTTTGTGTAAAATGGATTTCACCCGGGCGATTAATTCTTTTGCATTGAAAGGTTTCAGGATATAATCATCCGCACCAAGCTCCAAACCCATAATGCGGTGCTCATCTTCAATATAATTTGCCGAAAGAAATACCACCGGGATATCTTTTGTCTTGGGACTGTTCTTGAGCACTTTACAGGCGTCGAAACCATTCATTACCGGCATTAGAGCGTCCAGGATAATGATATCCGGATTTTCACTTTCCGCTTTGGTGATTCCTTCCTGACCATTCACTGCCCGGACAACTTCGAATTCATAAAAATGAAAGAGGTGCTCCAGGGTATCCAGCATATCATCATTATCATCAACAATAAGTGCTTTTTGCATTCAACTATCCCGATCCTAAAATTTTCAACAACTTAAAATTACATCCAACTTTAGATCAATTCTTCGTATTTGGATTTATCCAACAAATTATCTACTTCCGTCTTATTGGAGAATTTGATCTTAATGATCCACCCGTCACCATACGGATCTTTGTTAATGACTTCCGGTTTATCCGATAAACCGGTATTCACTTCAGCAACTTCTCCGGTGAGAGGCGAAAACATATCCGATACCGCTTTTACCGCTTCGATTGTCCCAAAACTTTCACCTTGTTTGGTTTGTGTGCCAACTTCAGGCAGCTCCACATAAACGATATCACCCAATTCGCTCTGGGCAAAATCCGTGATGCCGATTGTCGCAATATTACCATCAATTTTGGCCCATTCATGATCTTTTGTGTACTTAAGGTTCCCTGGAATCTGCATATCTTCCTCCAATCAAGTTTCGATTAATTCTTTTTTATAAATTTTTTCAATAAAGTTCGTATCAAATTTTCCGGAGATAAACTCCTTCGTTCTTATCACATATTTGTGAAATGGTATGGTCGTTTTAATTCCCTCTATGACGAATTCGTCCAATGCCCTGGCCAGGCGGGCAATGGCTTCTTTCCGGTCTTTACCATGAACGATGAGTTTTGCTATCAGTGAATCGTAATAGGGGGGAATTTTGTAAGTTGCATATATGTGAGTATCCACCCTGGTTCCGGGCCCGCCGGGTTGATAAAAGGAGGTGATTTCGCCCGGGGAAGGAATAAAATTATTAGCCGGATCCTCCGCGTTTATCCGGCATTCGATAGAATGTCCCAGGGGCTTCAGAGCAGTTTGCTTTAATCTCAGTTTTTCTCCGGTGGCAACCAATATCTGTTCTTTTATCAGATCCACATTATATACCATTTCCGTAACCGGATGCTCCACCTGGATTCGGGTATTCATTTCCATAAAATAATAGTTCAAATTTTTATCTATCAGAAATTCCATGGTTCCGGTGCTGTAATACCCAACATGGGATGCGCCTTTCACCGCAGATTCTCCCATCTCTTTTCTCATTTTCTCATTTACGATCGGAGAGGGAGATTCTTCGATTAGCTTTTGGTGCCGTCGTTGAATGGAGCACTCGCGTTCACCCAGATGCACAACATTGCCATGTTGATCGCCTAAAAGTTGTATTTCGATGTGGCGCGGGTTTTCGATGTATTTCTCCATATATAAACCGGCGTTTCCAAATGCGGCTTCAGCTTCTGCCCGGGCCATCATGAAACTATTTTCCATAGTGGTCGAGTCCCGGACGATTCTCATTCCTTTACCGCCACCACCAGCTACCGCTTTTAACATAACCGGATAGCCAATTTCACTGGCCAGTTTTTTTGCTTCCTCTTCCTTTTGAATTACACCTTCGCTGCCCGGTACAACCGGTACTCCCGCTTCAATCATGGTTTTTTTCGCTTCTGCTTTATCGCCCATTCTCTTGATGTTATCTGCCGATGGCCCGATAAATGTAATTTCGCAGGAATTACAGACTTCGGCGAATTCCGCATTTTCCGCCAAAAATCCATATCCCGGGTGGATGGCATCCGCACCGGTAATTTCTGCAGCAGAAATAATTCTGGTCGTATTCAGGTAGCTCTGACCACTGGAGGACGGACCGATGCAGACTGCTTCATCCGCAAAAACCGTGTGAAGCGCATTTTCATCGACGGTGGAATATATCGCGACAGTTTTTATCCCCAGTTCTTTACAGGCTCGAATTATCCTGATGGCGATCTCACCCCGATTTGCGATTAAAACCTTCTTGAACAAAAAGATGTCTCCCTGGATAGATGAATACTATTGTTTTTCGATTAAAAAGAGGACCTGATTGTATTCGACCGGCTGGGCATTTTCTACCAGAATTTTTGTGACACGCCCGCTCACCTCGGATTGAATTTCATTCATTAGTTTCATTGCTTCAATAATGCATAGGGTTTGACCTACTTTTACCGTATCACCCACTTCAACATAAGGATCCGCATCTGGGGCCGGGGAACGATAGAAAGTACCAACCATTGGGGAGATAACTTTTTCCCCATTAACAGCAATTTCTTCGACTGGTTTTTCAGGTGTGGGAGCAACGGGTTTTACCTCAGTCGCTACAGGTGTACTCGGTTCTGAGGTAACCATAACCGGATTTGGTGAATTGACCACCTGAGCCTGTTTCATACTGCTGTTCTTGGAGATCCTTATTTTACTTCCCTCTTCCACAATTTCAATTTCACCAATGTTACTCTTTTCCACCACTTTAATAAGTCTTTTTATTTCATCAAATTTCATTAATCCTCCGGATTTTTATCCTCAAGTTGATGAATTTAAATGGTACACATAATTTTTGCAAGGTTTATTTTCCTGCTTAAATATAGAGGTTTTTTTCTTTTATGAACCTTTCCACGGGTTCCGGAATCAGATACCGTACCGAGCATTTTTCCTTGATCCTTTTTCTGATATAAGTGGAAGAAATCTCCAGCAGCGGTACATGCACAAACTTTATAGATGGTAAATATTTCCTGGCGCTTTCATCCGGAGTAAATCCGGGGCGACCAAAAGCGACTACCTGGCTTCGCTCTAAAATTTCCTCGGGTTGTTTCCATTGATGAAATTCATTCACATTATCCATTCCGATAAAAAAATAGAACTCCGGATTTTGGGAGCGGTATCGCTCTGCTAATTCTTTTAAAGTATCTATAGTGTAAGATACATCCTGGCGTTGGATTTCGATATCATCAATCTTAAAGTTAGTGTTGTCTGAGATGGCTAATTTAAGCATTTCCAGCCGGTACTCCGGCTTTGTGATCCCCCGGTTGTCTTTTAAAGGATGAATTTTAGCGGGAATAAACCAGATCTCCGATAATTTTAATTCATCACGCAGATATTC
>CAYVKM010000080.1:0-17135 GCA_964452045.1 uncultured Calditrichaceae bacterium | reverse complement strand
CCCAAACGAGAGGAAACCCGCCATGAAAAAATGTCATTATTCAGTCATCTTATTACTTTTTACTTTTTCCTTATTGTTCGCCCAGGGCCAACCACCTGCCTTGGATAAGGCCGAGCAGAAAACGGTAATTGATTCGGTCTGTGCCAACCTGGAACGGGAATATATCTTCCCGGATGCCAGCCAAAAATATGTTACCACGCTGAAGAAGAATCTCCGCTCTGGTAAGTACGATAAGGTAACCGATCCCCGGGAGTTTGCCGCCAAACTTAGCGAAGACCTGGCGACCATCCACCGGGATGATCATCTGCGTATTATGTTTAACCCGGAGCGGATTAAAATTGAGCGGCAAAGTGCCCAACAGGATGAAACAGCTATTGCATTGAAAAAAAAACAGGAGCGGATCAATAATTATGGTTTTGCGGAAATGAAGATCTTGCCCGGCAATATCGGCTATCTGAAATTTAACAGCTTTAGTGAAGATCCCGATGCCTATCCGGTGGCAATCGGGGCGATGAGCTTCCTGGCCAATGCCGATGCCATTATCATCGACCTCCGGCAGAACGGCGGTGGGGCAGCGGAAATGGTGCAGTTCCTGTGCAGCTATTTTCTGGATAATCCCCGCAAACTGCTCAACTCTTTTTTCTACCAGAAGCCGGATACCACCACCCAATACTGGAGCTATACCTACCTCCCCGGAAAACGGCTGGATAAAGTGGACCTGTACCTGTTGACCAGCAAAGACACTTTTTCTGCAGCAGAGGAGTTCTGTTATAATCTGAAGAATATGAAACGAGCCACGGTGATCGGCGAGACTACCGGCGGCGGTGCCCATAACAATAAATTTGTGATCCTGAACGATCATTTTATGATGAGCCTGCCCTTTGCCCGGGCCTATAATCCCATTAGCAAGACCAACTGGGAAGGAGTCGGAGTGGAGCCGAATATTAAAATAGAGAGTGAGAAGGCTCTGGAAACTGCCCAGGCCATGGCTATGAAAAAGTTGAGTGAGAAGGAAGAAGACCCGAAATTCAAGAGGTATTATTCCTGGACATATGAGGGATATCAAGCACAGTTAAATCCGGTGACCATCAGTCCGGATGTCATGAACTCCTATGTCGGGACCTATGGCCCGCGAACCATTACCCTGGAGGACGGTTCACTGTTTTATCAGCGGGAGGGTCGGGGCAAGATGAAGATGATCCCGCTCAGCCAGGATTATTTTGGCTTTGATGAGATCGATTACTTCCGGATAAAGTTCATTAAGGAAGGCGAGAAAGTCGTTGCCGTGGAAGGCTATACCCCCGACGGCCCGATGGACCGGCATTTGAAGGAGAAATAGGATAGTTGCGGGATATATTGAATTATCCTGTACTGTAAGTCAGTCATTTCGAGTGTAGTCCATCTGCAGATGGACGGATTCGAGAAATCTTATATAGTTTTTGACCAGAGCGTAATCTTGGAAAGTTGGGTGGAATAGATTCCTTCCTGTCCCTGGCTCGTACCAAAAGCACTCCTTCGGAGCAAAGACAGAGAGATACCGGTCATCGCGAACGACTGAAAGGAGTGCGGCGATCTCCTTAAGTTGCTTCATAATTTGTGTTAAACCCTCCATGGGTTCCTCATCACACACGGGGATTGCTTCGCCATCCCTGGCTCGCAAAGACAGTATATGCCGGTCATCGCGAGGAGCAAAGCGACGCGGCGATCTCCTAAAGTTACTTCATAATTTGTGTTAAAACCTCCATGGATTCCGCATCACATGCGGGGATTGCTTCTCCCGCAGCTGCGGGATCGCAAAGACAAGATATGACATTTATACCATTATGTCTCCAGCCCATCAAAAAAATAAGTGCACTTCACCAACAAATTATTCATGACTATATTTAAAATGAACATTTACCGCGGGAGATATCAATGCCAAATAACTTTACCAAAAAATTTTATCTGTCCATCATTTTATTACTTATTGTGTTTCAAACCAGCGGCTTTTCCCAGTCAATGGATTCTCTGATCAGCAAAGTTGAAAACGGGTTACTGCCGGTTGTCCTCATCCAGGGTGAACCGTCCTTTACACTGGCAGACCGGATGGCCTATTATAAGCTGCCCGGTATCAGCATTACGGTTATCAGGGATTTTGATATTGAATGGAGCAAACAGTATGGGGTTATGGACGCCGATCTGCAGAACCCGGTAACCGACCGGACCGTGTTTAATGTGGGATCATTGAGTAAAGGTGTGGCCGCATTAACCGTGTTACGTTTGGTGCGTGAGGGGAAAATTGATCTGAACCGGAATGTTAATGACCAGCTGATCTCCTGGAAGCTGCCGGTAAATGAATTTACCAAAAAATCGGTTGTCACACCGCTGCTTCTGATGAACCACAGCGGTGGGGTGATGTTTAGTCCACCGTATTCATATTTACCGGAAAATTTGCCCACCCTGCTTCAGCTGCTGAACGGGGAAAGTCCGGCCCAGTCCAGGCCGGTGGTGGTGGACAGAGTCCCGGGAACGGAATTTATGTATTCCAATGCCGGCTATTCTATCTTACAACAACTTACCATTGATGTGGAGAAAAAGCCTTACCCGGAAATAACCCGGGAGAAAATATTCCAACCACTGGGGATGAATAACAGTTCATTTGAACAACCCCTGCCAGCGGACCTGTTAAAGAACGCCTGTGCCGGCCATTCCGCTGACGGGAAAACGCTGGCCATGAAAAGGTACGTTTATCCCATTATGGCCGCAGGTGGTTTATGGACCACCACCAGCGATTATGCCCGGTATATTGTGGAGCTTCAAAAGGCTTATCAGGGCAGGTCGGATAAGATCATATCCCGGGAACTGGCCAAAGAAATGTTGACTTCACATGTCTCCGAGCAATATGGGCTTGGTGTTTTTATCCGGGATTATAACGGCGAGAAAAACTATTTTGGTCACCTGGGAGATAACCGGGGATTTTTTGCCGGATTTATCGCCCATTTAACCGATGGCTATGGGGCTGTGGTCTTCACCAATTCTCAAAACGGAGCAGAATTGATCCGGGAAATATTTAATGGTATTGCGGCGGTTTATGGCTGGAAGGGCTATCTGCCCGAGGAATATAAAATTGTTGCACTGGATGATGAGGCGATGGATCGATACCCGGGCCGTTATTTACTGGGATCGGATGATTATTTCGAGGTTAAAAGGGTAGACAATCAGTTATATCTGAATCGCTCTGATAATGCTCAACTCTATCACGTCGGCGAGGGAAAATTTGTTACCAAATTCAGGAAGGGGTATCTTCAGTTTATTCCGGACGCCGATCAAAAACCGTCCTCAGCGATTTATTATTTTTCCGATGAACTGGGACGCTTTTTAAATGAGCCGGTTACCTGTTCCCGGATGGATCCGGGAGAGAAGATCCCCCGTGAATTATTAGATGAAGGTAAGTTTGCCCAGGCTATGGATCGCTACCGGGCAATAAAGCAGGGGAATCCTGCAGACGTGTACCTATCGGAAAACCGTTTTAATAATCTGGGATATCAATATCTGACCCAGCAAAAGTATGAACAGGCGCTGGCCATTTTTAAGCTGAATGTGGAATTCTATCCGGAATCTGCCAACTGTTACGATAGTCTGGCCGAGGCGTATATGCATAACGGGGATACTGAACTGGCGATACTCAATTACCGGAAATCGCTGGAATTAAATCCGGATAATCAGAATGCAGTGCGGATGTTAAAAGAACTGGGTGTGAAAGATTAATGTCCCATGGATTGGCAAATTTTTTATTGTGGATTGTTTTCGGTTTGGTGCAAACATGATTACGGAAAAACCAAAAACGTACTATTAAATATGGTTTTTTTTGGAATCCTTTGTTAATTTGATCCTGAAAAAGAGAAACAGGAATAAAAATGAATAAAAAATCTATATTGGAAGAGGCTTTGCATTTGAGGCCAGCTGACCGGCTCAGATTAATAGAGTTGTTGACTCAAAGTCTGAATAAACCTGATGAAAAGATCGAAAAAATTTGGGCAAGGGAATCGGAAAAAAGATATGAAGCGCTCAGGAAGGGAAAAGTAAAAACCATACCGTTAGATGAAATTATTCAAAGGTATAAATAAATGCAGGTCGAATTTATTGAACCTGCATCAATTGAACTTGATGATGCCATAGAATATTATAATTTGCAAAGCCCGGGCTTGGGTAAAATATTTTTCATTGAGGTGCTGGAAACAATTGATTTGATATCTCTTTTTCCTCAATTATGGTCACAAAATACGGAAAATACCCGAAAAGCTGTATTGAGGAAATTCCCTTTTAATTTGATCTATTCAATAATTGAAGATAAGATCTTTATCATTGCTGTTGCTCATCAACACAGGGAGCCGGAGTACTGGATTGACCGGCTTCTACGATAATTGATATAAAAAGGTTTTTCCAGTCTTTTCAGTTTTGATCTAATACAATACTTCTGAATTGATTTGAACATTCGAAGTATGTTAATTTTTGATAAAATCTAACTGAACCGTTTACTTCAGTTGATGAACAGGCCTCAGTTTGTATATAATATTTTTCGACTCAATCAGTTTGGGAAATTTTCGTGAATATATCCGGGAACACCATCTTAATCATCAGTGGAGAAAACAGTATCCGGGTAAGAACCGTTCTTCAAATTTTCAACTTTTATCACTCATCTTTTTAATTTTATAATTATTATCAGAGTAGAATCGATAAACAATATTATTAACTCAGGTGCTGTTTTTGAATGAAACCATTTAAATTCATTTTAATGGTCGTGTTCATCATACCGGCTCACCTTCTGTCACAAAACCAGTCAATCAGTTTTCGGGATGGCATCAATGGTTATAATGGTACGATCGATACCTATATTGATAATACCAATCCCAATTCCTCATTTGGCGGTTCAACCGGCCTGTTATGGGACAGGACACCGGCTGAGTATACAACCTTTATTCGTTTCGAGAATATATTTGTATCTCAGGGAGGCCCGATACCGGATAATTCCTTTATCGTTTCGGCAACTTTAACCTATTATGTATACAATGCCGGCAATGACGCAGCGGTTAGCGAAGTATTGATTTCCTGGGATAACAGTTTAACCTGGAATCAATTTGATTTTGATAACGATGTCGGTATTTTTGTCGGAAGCGCAGAATCCGGTACCGTCAATACTTTCCAAAACATTGATGTCAGTGCCAGCCTTACTTCCTGGTCATCGAACCCGTCTTTGAACCATGGCTGGATTTTTCAATTTACCGGGGATGATGGCAGCGATGTTTATTCCAGCGAATGGACAACCATCAGTCAAAGACCCCAATTGACTGTGATATATTCAGATAATTTTCCACCGGCCCAACCAGGGTTGATAGCCCCACCGGATGGTTCAGCCGGAGTCGACCTCTCACCCTCTCTTATCGTCTACGTAACCGATCCCGAAAATGATAATTTGGAAGTCAGATACTTCGCCCGTGCGGTTTCAACTTCGGTTAGCAGTAACTTCACTTTAATTGGTATTCCGGATACCCAGTACTATACCAATAATGTTAACAATAACCAATATTTTTATGATCAAACAAATTGGATCGTGGCAAATAAAGATGCCTTAAATATTGTTTTTGTTTCGCAATTTGGAGATTGCGTTCAGAATGGTGATACCAACGACAGTGAGTGGCAGGTGGTCAATACAGCCTGGAGTATTGTGGAAAATCCTGTAACCACCGGCCTGGCTGACGGCATGCCTTATGGGCTTAATGTCGGAAATCACGATCAGACACCGATCGGCGGTGGAAGTTCGGCTTCAACATCTAAATTTAACCAGTATTTCGGTGTCTCCAGGTTTCAAGGCCGCGGGTATTATGGTGGTCATTATGGTTCCGATAACGATAATCATTATGATTTATTCAGCGCCGGTGACATGGATTTTATCATTATAAATTTCGAATACGATACCACCCCCGAACAGGATGTTTTGGATTGGGCCGATTCTTTATTAGGGACCTATAGCAACCGCCGGGCTATTGTGACTACCCATTATTTAATAGAAACCGACAATAGTGCTACTCCAAATGCATTTGGGGCTCAGGGCCAGATTATTTATGACAGTCTGAAAGATAATCCCAATCTTTTCCTGATGCTGTGCGGGCACAACCATGGGGAAGGGAGACGATCGGATATTTTTAACGGAAATATCATCAACACCCTGCTTGCAGATTATCAGGATTATCCGAATGGTGGAAATGGATTTTTACGGATAATGGAATTTCGACCTTCGGAAAATAAAATATACGTTTCCACCTATTCACCTTCCCTGGATCAGTTTGAAACAGACGGTAACAGTGAATTTGTTTTGGATTATGATATGGGTACCGAAGCCTTTCAGGAGATTGATGTTCTGACTAGTGTTTCCTCTGGTTCCAATGCTACTTTGGACTTATCCTCACTTTCTGGAGAAACTGAGTATCAATGGTATGTTCAGGTTTCCGATGGATTTAATACCGTAACCAGCCCCATTTGGTCATTTACCACGGAGGAGGATAATCCCCTGCCCATATTTTTATCATCCTTTACCGCCGCCCGGACTGAATTGGGAATCCATCTGGAATGGATTGTCGAATCGGAAATTGAAAATGCCGGTTTTCTCATTGAAAAATCGAGGGATTCGGTAAACGGCCCTTTTAGTATAATCGCTTCATATGAATATGTAGAAGAGTTAAAAGGCCGGGGCAATGCCAATAGCAGAAAAAGTTACAGTTTTGTAGACCAGGATATTCTGGCCGACCAAACCTATTTCTATCGTTTAGCAGATGTGTCGACAAATGGAGTGGTGACTTATCATGAAGTTATCGGTATCAGTACGTCTGGCGTAATACTGAACTTTAAACTGCAGCAGAACTATCCCAATCCGTTTAATCCACTCACCACTATCTCCTACTCGATACCGACAGACAATCATGTGAGCATTAAGATTTATAATTTATTGGGAAAAGAAATTGCTAAATTAGTGAATGAATTTCAAAAGGCGGGCATCTATTCTGTTAATTTTAATGCCAAAGAGTTAGCCAGTGGTTTTTACTTTTATACATTGAAAGCTGGTGATTTTACCGCTTCCAGAAGGATGTTGTTGATAGAGTAGAATTACCGAAATTACATTCTTTCAAACGCTGCTACCCTTAAAACAATACACCGCAGATATTTCCGATTACCTTTATTGTATTCGGGAGGAACGAGGTTGCGTTTATAATAATTAATGAATATTTTTGATTTAACCATTATTGGAGATTGTAATGCGAATATCCGGAAACACTATCTTGATTACCGGCGGAGCAACAGGTATCGGTCTGGCCCTGGCAGAGGCTTTTCTTGAAAAGGAAAATGAGGTTATCATCTGTGGCCGGCGGAAGGATAAACTTGCGGAAGCAAAGGCTAAATTTCCGCAACTCCACACCCTGACGTGCGACGTGGCTGACCGGCAAAAGCAGAAACAGCTGTATGTGCAGGTACTGGCAAACCATCCGGATTTAAACATTCTGGTCAACAATGCCGGGATACAGAAAGAGGTCAACTTTAAGAAGGGTTTGACTGACCTGCAGGACGAGGAGGATGAGATCGCCATAAATCTGCAGGCGCCGGTCCGGCTTTCTGCTCGGTTTATCCCTCAACTGCTCAAGCAGAAAGAAGCGGCCATCGTCAATATTTCCTCCGGGCTGGCATTTATTCCCATCGCCTTTATGCCCCTGTATTGTGCCACCAAAGCTGCCCTGCATTCTTTCAGCCTGTCTCTCAGGCATCAGTTGCGGGATAGCTCCATCAAGGTTTTTGAAGTGATCCCGCCCACCACCGACACCGAACTGGACCGGGGTGCCCGGGACAGAAGGGGTCAGGCGGACCGGGGCATCCAGTCCGATATCATCGCAACTGCCGCCATCGGAGCGATAGCGAAAGATGAATTCGAAGTAGCAGTGGGTCAGGCAGAATTTCTGCGCAACAGTTCCCGCACCGACCCGGATAAGGTGTTTAACATTATAAACGGTGGGTAGCCTTGCAATAAAAGTAGGGGGATTGCCGCGCTGCGCTCGCAATGACTCTTGTCTTTGCGAGACAGGGATGTCGAAGCCTGCCTACCGAGTCCCGGCGCAGGCAGGCAATCCCCGCGTGTTTGAGCTATCCCATGGAGGGATATTTAGGCGAATTTGACAAACTCTTGTTAACTTGGGAAAAACCAGTTTTTCCGGTTATCCGCTTTTTAGATTTAAATGATAAGACAAGGAATAATATTAATGGAATATATCATCGTCGGGATTACCGCATTTATCATTTCGGGATTAACCCTCTATTCCGGTTTCGGACTGGGCACGGTGCTCCTGCCGGTGTTTGCCCTGTTCTTCCCCATTGAAATTGCCATCGCTATGACCGCGGTGGTGCACCTGTTGAATAATCTGTTCAAACTGGTTCTGTTAGGTAAACATGCCGATAAATCGGTGGTGATGAAATTTGGCCTTCCGGCCATTCTGGCTGCCTTTGCCGGTGCCTGGCTGTTGCTCTGGTTTTCCGGACAGGAAGCATTCTTTCGCTACACCCTGTTCCAACGAGAAATGCTGGTCACCCCGGTAAAACTGGTCATCGCTGTTCTGATGGCTATTTTCGCCCTGCTTGAGTTGCTGCCCAATCTGAATAAAATGTCCTTCAGTCAGAAACTTCTTCCAGTCGGGGGTGTACTCAGCGGATTTTTCGGTGGTTTATCCGGGCACCAGGGCGCCCTGCGCAGTGCCTTCCTGCTCCGGGCCGGCCTCACGAAAGAGACTTTTATTGCCACCGGCGTGGTCATCTCCTGTCTGGTGGATTTCAGCCGTTTGTTTATTTACGGTTCCCGCTTTGGTCGGGCGCTCTCTGTCCAAACTATAGATTTGTTGTTGGTCGCTGTAGTTGCTGCCTTTCTGGGAGTATTCTTGGCCAACCGGTATCTGCACAAAGTAACCATGCGGGCTGTGCAAATTATCGTCTCGGTGTTGCTTTTTGCCATTGCCCTGGGGCTGGGCAGTGGCTTGATTTAACCGGACAGAAAGTCAGGCTACAACATCCATGCTTCAGAAAAACAAGTAGAGATCGAGCCTGTCATTTCAAGCGAGAACTATGACAGTTTGAGTCGAGAAATCTCATGTTTTTTTCATAGAAAGAAGAAAATGAAAAGTTTAGCGAAACAGATTCCTTCCCGCCAATGCGGGACTCGGAATGAGGAAAATCCAAGTCATCGCGATCCCGCCACAAAGTGGCCTGCCTACCGAGCATCGGCGCAGGCAGGCAATCTCTTTTTGGAAATATAGAAAACTATCCATCCCTGGGTATTTCATTCACACGGAGATTGCCGCAGCATCCATGCTTCGCAATGACTGTCAATTTTTTGTTATTCCGTGAGTGAATGTCCGAATGCAGGATTGCAGCTGGGAAATATTCGATTCCTTTTGGTTTTTGAATACGTACAAATTGCTTTAACTACCGGGTGCTCGTTCGCTTCACTCCTCATTTAAACACTCCGACCACCACTGCTTAACCACCTGAGGTGTGCCGTACCACTTTCCTTTCTTCAGACTGAAATGGCGGACCCCCGGAAGAATAATCCATCTGGCACCCTTAAGCAATGCTGAACTGAGCGGGACAACGCCATCTCCCCATTCATTCCCATGGTTGCTCAAAAATTTATAGATGACGAATTTTTGTTTTTCTGTTAATGACCCACTCAATTTTCCCTGGACAGCTTTACCGGCAACAGATACATATCTGACAGACTTTGAAAAATATGCACCGGGATACCTTTTTTCGACCCATTTTCTCATCCAGGCGCCGAGATAATTATAATGCGGACTGCCAAGGGTGATAAGAAAATTTACCTGTTCCTTTCCGTTGAACACAGTCCCACGGAATGGATCTCCGGCGAGAAAAAGCCGGGCCAGAATCCCTCCGGCACTGTGGCCAATCAGGGTTACTTTTTTTGTGGGAGAATGATGAGCCTCAAAACTTACTGCCCGCTTTATTTTGTTTAAAATCAATTTCCAGCCCGCAGGTAAAACAGCGAAGATCCAGTGCCAGGGATAAATATCGACCACGACTACTGTTTGGCTGGTTAATTTATTCAATGTGACTTGCAGGCTGCGATAAAGCCCGGGCCAGGTCATAAATCCGCCAACAATGACCACCGGTTGTCGGGAAATTAAAATACGATCAGGTAAGACCATGTTAATTCATTTGCCGCATAAATCCTCAAACCTTTGGACTTGGTTTAATTATACCAAATTTTTTAGCCATCTTTAATAATCCTCTTCCCATCCCGGATAACTGAATAACCGCGGTCGGGTCGTCCCATTTTCCTTCTTTCTTGATCTTGAACCATTCCCGGGCTTCCGGGACAATAGCAATTCCGTATAAAATATTAGCGATAATGGCAAATATCAGATAGTTAACATCATGGGTTCGGAACCATAGCCACGGGATCATAAACCATAGACCGGCCATATAAGCAGAAAACACATCTCGTAAAATGAACAGGGCAAATATCATCCCCCCAATGGCTGTAACAAAAACACCAGGCCAATCCAGGACTAAAAAAGCTCCGTAAATAGCCGATAGTCCCCGACCGCCTTTAAAACCATAATATACTGGCCAGTTATGCCCCACTACACCCAGGATAGCAAAAACGAGAAAATATTCCGTCCCGGGGTAAAGGAGTTTTAATGCCAGGGTCGGGATGAATATTTTAATAACATCCATGAGATAGGTAATAAAGCCCGCCTTTGAACCCAGATGGGCTGAGACCGAAGTCGCACTCACTGTCTTCAACACCAATTTTTTATCCGAACCCTCAAGTCCCACAACTGTTTCCTCGGGTGCTTTTTCCCCATGCGTAAAAATCCGGGTTACAATTCGTGCGGAAGATATGGCACCGATCAGATAACCTGCCACCCCACTTAGTATTATCCCCAACAGGTTCATATGAGCTCTCCTTTCTTACTGAAATTTACTCCAGGTAAACTCTCCCGGTATGGCCATTGATGGTAATTGGCTGACCTTCCTTGATAAAATGTGTTGCTTTTTTTACGCTCACTACCGCCGGGAGACCATATTCCCGGGCAATAATGGAACTGTGCGAAAGCTGTCCGCCGGTTTCCGCCACCAGGCCACCGATACCGGGAAATAAAGGCGTCCATCCTACATCGGTGAACAGGACAATAAGAATATCTTCCTTGGTCAGGACACCTTTTATTTCTGCAGGATTTTTTACGAGCCGTGCAAAACCTTTTGCAATTCCCGAGCTGCCCGGTATCCCGAGAAGGTAATTTTTCTCAGGTAATTTAATGACCGTTTTTTGCGGGATCGTATCACCTACAATTGTTTCTTCAATCTCAAGGGCTGCGTGCATCTCCATTTCAGATTTACGCAGAAGGATTTTTTTCCAGATATCATCCTGAACCGGAGCATGTTTGATAATCTCCTTTATTTCCCGGTAATAAAGAAAGAAAATATCATCGGGATGTGCCAGGAGTTTTTGCTCTATGAATCGTCTTCCTAATTCCCAAAAAATTCTACGCATTTGATAGGCGTCTTCCGACATCCGGAAACTGGTTTTTTCCCTTAAACCGATATATCTGATGGTTGATTTAAGAAGTTTGTTAAAAACAAATTTTTGGAATGGACTCAGTTTTAACAATACTCTTCCTTTTGCGATGGTTCGGATCAGGCGGGCATTTTTGCCAAAATCCCCGGCTTTTTCTGAAAAGCGGTATATCGCGGACCAGATTAATCCCGGATTTTCTGCCCAGGGCGCTTCGGAAAAATCAGTACCGTTTATACTTAAAAAACCATATTTCCGGAAAAAAACAGATAACCTTTGCTGCAGTATTTTCCCGGCTTCAAAATTCTCCAGCTCGCCTTGAATTAAATCGTGTTTTCCTTCCCGTACTTTCTGTTGAATTTCTTCGGGTAATTTTCGGAACAGCTGGGCCATTTTCTGTATTTCCTGATTCGGCTCCAGCGCTTTGAGACCAATCAGACCCCGAATCAGATCACTGGGTTCTACCCCGGGAACGAACCTTTGTAACAGCTTCTTTAAAAGTTTATTCCGAACCGTCATGTTCATGGCAACTATCCACATATACCACTGTGTTTGGCCATGTAATCTGATCAATCGATCTGAGGCTTTTATCAGGCTCCCTAGTTTTGCCACAGTCCAGTCGGCATTCCGAAATCCTTCTATTTCCTGTGAATGCCTGAATAAAAAGGGTTTTAAACTTCTCTCAATTCTGGCATGATGTCCAAGAAATATTACCGATCTGAAAATAGTCTGCAGTAAACGCAAATTTAGGCGTGGCCTCCTTTTGTGGGCATATTCGTCTAGAGTCATGCTTTCAAAGAAATTCGGCGGTAGGCCAATTCGCTGAAGCAGTTCTCCGAATACGGTTATATCTGCATAAACCCGGGAATAAATCCGTCGGGTCAATATACTAAAATTGATCTTGTTCGGTCCAATGAGCCGGGTAAATAATCGGCCGAACACATTTCTATTCATGCCTGAAACATTGGTAGACCATAACAGCGGTTTGATTAAACCAGGGGACATGTCGGAGACAAGCTTATGGGAGTAAATATGGTCTTTTGATAGGGTGGTTATCGGCCGGGTTTGCAAAATATAAAAATCAGAGCCATCCCAAATCCATTCAATATCCTGTGGATTTTCCATTTTTGCGGCGATTTTGTTAACCAGTTGGATTAATTCTTCCAGTTGGTTTTCAGTTAAAACGGGATTGTTTTTTTCGGCAATATACTCTTCCTGCAATAAACCCCGGGAATCAAAAACATACCGATTTGGTACAGCCGTCCCGTCTACTACACCCACAACTGATCCCGCTACGGCCTCAATGATGGTTTTCGGCTGGCCGGATACAGGATCGGCGGTAAAAGCAACCCCGGCTACTTTTGCATCTACCATTTTTTGCACAACCACTGCCATGTTGGTCCGGTTGATAATTAATGGAGCGTTCGTTTCCGATTTTTTCCGCAGGTACTGGCCGAATCTGTAATTAAGCACCGAGGCATAACACTTTAAGACGGCCTCTAAAAGAGATTCCGGTGATTCTACATTTAAGAACGTATCCAATTGACCGGCGAAGGACGCATGCACGCTGTCTTCTCCGCACATGGAAGAACGCACTGCTACCGGGGCAGACAATTTCGAGTAGGATTTAAATATCTGTTTCCGGATCTGCCCGGGAAATTTATAACTCAAAAGAATTTTGTACAGCGCCTCAGTACTGGTTTGTTGGCTAATGGAAAAACCCGGGTCCCATTTTTCAGCAACCAGTCTGTTGAATACTTTTGTGGTGATGATGAACCCGGCAGGTACGCGAAAACCAAAAGTCATCAATCGGGCAATTCCCGCACATTTACCACCGGCCAATTGCTCTGACCGTGCGTCTTTGCTTGATAGATTGATGACGTAACGGGACATTTTACCTCTTCTGCTTTTTAGCAGTTTAGGGGTGTGTGCGTTAAAAAAACAAAAGCTGGTAAAAATGTGTTAGAACAAAAAAGACGAAACTATCAGTAAAACATTTTGTTCTGCTGTTTTAATGGCTGTGATTGATGCATAAGCTTGATCGTTTTCATATAATCCGATCCGGATTTCTAAGATAATTTATTTTTTAAGTGCTGCTTTTGAGAAAATATACTCCGGAATCTCGGCATTAAACTGAATCGATTCAACGATGAACTGGGTACCATCACCACTTTTGAGCATGTCCTTGAACACAACTTCCATTGGCACCCAGCGGTCATTATTTTTCTCAACTCGCTTCACTTCAGTATTTTTTAGCAATTTGCCGCTTTTGGCATAACGGTTTTCTTGCAGGACAACATATCGTTCCTTATCCACCCAAATTTTCCGGGTATGATAGGCAACATCTACATTTTTAGCTGTCAACTGCAATATCCAGCAAGGTCTGTCCTGGTAATCTTCTTCCCCAACAACTTCTGATTTGTAGAGATTTGAGAGACGGGTATCTTCCATTAAATCTTCATAGGAAAGGTCCGAACCCATTACCGATTGTCGCAGCATATGCCCGGAAATTAATATTGTCCGGTCAGTCGCTGGTGTGTAAGTCCAGAGCTGGTCCCCCAGTTTCAGCATTTTGGTCCCTTTTTCGCGGGGTGGGGAGAGATATTCGGTAAAAGAGCGTTCCATCCCCTGGATCCAGGATTTCGATTCAATTGTCCGGCTGCCCCGTCGCCCGTTTATGTGCATTTTGGAAATAGAGATTTTGTTGTCAGAGCCGATATTTTCATCCACTTTTTTCAGGATAAAATTTCCCTCAGGGGTTTGAGCAAATAGATCAAACAAGGCGATTAATAGAAATATCAACAAATTTTTCATGCTTCTAACTCCTTGGCAAGCTGAGAAGTTTGTCTTTGATAAATTCCGATTCCGGAGATTGAAGTCCCGAGTAATGTTGCTAAAAGGCCCGGGACGAATCCAATGAAAAAACTCACTGGCGTTACCTGCGCTTTCATCACATCCGAAATCATCATTGACGCATTTTTTAACATGGAGGAAATATCGATACCATGAACCTGCAGGTAATAGGAGATGGCCACACCAATAGCGGTTCCCAGTGCAGATCCAAAGAAACCAATCATAAGAGATTCCGCGATCATGGAACGGTAAATGTGACCCTTGTTTTCTCCTATAGCCAGACGGACACCGATTTCGCCATAGCGGCGCAGACTGGCCATTAATCCGGCATTCCATAAAACAATAGACATTACGATAACAAAAAGACCAATAAGCACTGCTGAAATATATGCGGAAAGATCCAGGGTTTGTGCCAGACCTGCCTGGTTGCGCAATGTCACCATAACCGGTCTGAATTCATCCTCGCCGGCATTTTTGCTGTTGAATTCCTCCGCAATGATGCTGGCCGTTTTATTCCGGTAAATATCGTCCTTGAAATAACCGACGATTTCTCCTGCTGTATCATCCATATCCAAAGCCCTCTGAATATCGGAAATATCCGTGAGCATGGCACCGCGATCCATGGCGGAGATGCCAAACCGGATCGTGCCTGAGATAACAAAATTGTAGGTGGACAAACTGCCGTACATGGTGGAACTAACCAGTGTGGCAGTATCTCCGATCTTCACACCCAATTTTCGGGAAAGTTCCTCACTGATCAGCACTTCTCCGCGCTTTGCTGGTAGTGTTCCCCGAACCAGAGCTTCCCTGAGGTTTAATATTTCCGTTTCCGGGGTCTGGGAAGAGAGTAAATCCACAGCTAATCCGGCCACAGGTGCCTGGCTTCTGGTTTCGCCAAACTGATCCGGGATATCAAGTAAACCGCCAAAACGGATACGCGGTGTCCAGTTCATTTCCGGAAGATTATTATCCAACTCTTCAAGAAGCTTTGCCACACCGGTATATGCCAGGTCATTTGGTATCTGATCGGATTCCTGGGAATAAGCAAAAGACATGATTTTTATATGGCCGGTATTAAAGTTTGCATTGGCCCGGATAAGATCGGTTTGCGTACCCTTTACCCAGGAATAAAGGATAACCGTAAGCATCACCCCGGCCACCACAGTTAATATGGGAAAAAGACTTCGCGACCGATCCCGGATTAAACCTTTTAATAGAAATTTTATCATGTCATTTTCCCTCGCAGAGCATCGGTCGGTTTAAGTTTGGCAATTTTCCGGGTTGGCAAAAAGCTGACGATGGTGGTCACCAGTAAAACCAGGATAGTTGTTCCCAGGACAAGTGCCGCGCTAAAGGTGGGAAACAGCGTTTCACCAATGGCAAATCCATAACTATCGGTATTCGAGGGGAGGGTCCAGCCAATTTTTGCGAAATAGGTTAAAAGTGGTATGCCATATAATGCTGCCAGAACTGCTGCCAGGACGCCGTGTAATGCCCCTTCCATGGTAAATAACCGGATGACCCGGCCCCTGGTCATTCCCATGGCCATCATGGTGCCCATCTCCTTTCGGCGGCGGAATATGGATAAGACCTGAGTGTCGAAGATAGCCAGCATCGCCAGGAATAATAAGATAACATAGACGATCATCGATCCGAGGGTTTTTGATTCAATCAGTTCGCGAATATCCTTAAGCAGAAAATTTAAATCCTTAAAAACCCATCCGTCTATTTCCGCATCAAACCGGACATCTTTGCCCAGGGTCACCAGGATTGCCTCATTTTTCATGCCGGCCATTTCCTGCAAGGTGTTCAGTGGGATCCATATCTGCCCAACATCGATATTTTGAACCGTGGTCTTCATCACCTGTGCAATCCGGATATCCTTTGCATCAAAGGTTCCATTTGCATCCCGCCATTGGAGTGTTACATAATCCCCCACCTTTAAACCGGTACTGGTGGCCATACGGGTCCCGATGAGGGCCGGGATCTCTCCATTGTTGTCGATTAAATATTCCGAGGGAAGGGTTAGGATTTTCTGCCCCGGATCTATTCCTTTGATCAATACCGGACGGATGCGGCCACCCGGATAAATAGTCCCCTGGATGATAAGCAAAGCAGTGGCTTTCCCCTGATTAACTAGTGATTCTAATTTTTTTGGCAAAACCGCATGTGCATCCTGTAGGGTTAGCGGGTCGTAGGGGTCGTATTCCGCCTGCCAGTATTGACCGTTACCATACTGGGTATCCCGCATCGCCTGGGCAGCCTGTTCATTCATGCCCTCCAGCAGACCCTGTGCGGTAATGATAGCAATGAAGGCAAACGATAGCACCACCACATTTAACCAGGTGCGTAAACCCGCACCCAAAAGATTGCGCAGTGCCAGTCTGGGAATCAGCATATTTTTGATATTCCTATTTTAACCATCTTGTTTAAGAATTTAATGATTCTTAATCTTCTTCACTGGTGGTCTCCACAACAACCGGTTGTGGCTTTTGCACCTCGTCTTTGGCAATTTTACCATCGTATAAAGATATCTTTCTTCTCAGGTAGCGAATAACCTTTTCATCATGAGTTGAAAACAGAAAAGTTGTTCCTAATTCCTTATTCAATTTTTCCATTGTCTGCAGAATATGATGAGAGTTCTTTGCATCAAGATTTGCAGTTGGTTCATCTG
>CAYVKM010000079.1:0-17159 GCA_964452045.1 uncultured Calditrichaceae bacterium | reverse complement strand
CTGGATCTGGGAAGTTATGGCTGGGTAGTACGCAATAAAAAATCCAGTATTGTCAATGATGTGAAAAATGATCCCTATTACTACTCGGTGCGAGAATCCACCCAGTCCCAGGCGACCGTACCGCTACTCAATGGTGAAGAGGTGGTTGGCGTAATTGCCCTGGAAAGTGACCGGATAAATCACTTCACCCCGGCTGACCTGGAATTGCTGATGACCTTCGCCAGCCAGGCAGTGATTGCCATTGAAAACGCCCAGCTTTATGAAGAGTCCCTGCAGAAGGAACGTTTGATCAGCGAGCTGGTGGTTGCCTCTAAAGTTCAGAAGGCGCTTCTGCCAACCGAACCGCCGGATTTTCCGGGATATAAAATAAGTTTTGCCAACATTGCCTCGCGTATCGTGGGTGGGGATTATTATGATATTTTCCGGTTGTCCGAGTCCAGACTGGGAATTGCCATTGGGGATGTCTCGGGCAAGGGTGCACCCGCATCCATTCTCATGGCAATACTTTACGCCAGTTTCCGGAGCATACCTAAGAGTAATTTCCCTATTTCGGGGGTCGTTTCGAAACTAAATGACCTGATGACCGAGATCACCACCGAAGGTTACTTTGCCACTTTTTTCTTTGGTATTATTGAGAGGGTAGAGCACACCATCACCTTTACCAACGCCGGCCACAATCCACCCATTCTCATCCGGAAGGATGATTCAATAATTCTGCTGGAGAAAGGTGGTATTGTTCTGGGTTTTCTGAAAGACCAGGAGTATCTTCAGGAAACTGTCCATCTTTCGTCAGGTGATTATTTAATTTTTTATACCGATGGCGTCACCGAAGTAAAAAACAGCGAGGGAGAAGAATTCGGAACCGAACGGTTGAGCCAGTTTGTCAAGCAGAGACATGGTAAAGCGCCACAGGTTATCCAGGAAGCTTTACTGGAAGAGATCCATAAATTCAGTGCCCGGGAGGAAATGAGCGACGACGTGACGATTGCGATTGTCTATATTGAATAAAGATCCGGAAAAAATGAGCCCCACTATCAAACACAACAGGAATTTTTAATGCCGGTAATCGATACCTTTAAAACCCAATGGAGCAAGCTAAAACTTTTCGACCGGAATCTCATTATCTACTGGTCGCTTCTCTCTCTGGTAATCCTGATATTTCATCAAAACATCAGTCACTGGTTCAGCAGGTTTTTATTACATCTGCTGTTGATCTGTGCTGTTATCATCATCATTCCCTGGCTGAACCAAAAGGAACATCCGGTGGTCAGGTTTATCCGGAATTGGTACATTGTTTTTAGCTTCCCCTTTCTTTACTGGGAAGTGGGTCCGTTACTGCATGCGGTTTTTCCCGGCGAGTTTGACCATTTGATTATTCAGGTAGACCGCTTGATTTTCGGAGAGCTGCCCAATATCTGGGTGCAAAATATTGTACGTCCCTGGCTCACCGATATTATGCAATTATCCTATAGCATTTACTGGATTACCATTCCGCTGGGGGGAGCTATTTTTTATTTCCGGAGGGAATTCCGTCATTTCGAGCGTCTGCTCTTCTACGTAACCTTAACCTTTTTTCTTTCTTATTTCATTTTCATATTTTTCCCGGTGGCCGGACCCAGATTCTACCTGGCGGACCAGATTCACGCCAATTACCACGGATTTTTCATCAGTAACCTGCTGCGAAGTTTTGTGCAAAATGTCGGATTCCGGGGTGGCGCTTTTCCCAGCTCTCATGTGGGAGTGGCAGTGGTCATTCTTATCTATGTCTGGCACTTCAGACCCGGGATTGCCCGGTTTCTTTTTTTGCCCCTGGTTATCGCATTGTCCCTTGCTACTATCTATGGTCAGTATCACTATTTTACCGATGTCCTGGCAGGCTTACTGATGGGTGCCATTATTGGTTTTTGGGCCGGACGAAAGAGTCGTCAAATATTACACCCAGCCGGCACTTGATATATCAGACTTTTGCTATAATTGAATCAGTTCAATTTTTTCGATAAATTATTTCGGTGATCATCAATAAATTATTTTGAACATGCGGATTATAGATCAGAGATATTACCAGTTAAAAATTGCCCTGGCTATGCTGCTTGGGGTTATTGCATTTGGCAGTCTGGGATATATGATTATCGAAGGATGGAATTTGCTCGATTCGGTCTACATGACCATCATTTCCATCACCACCACCGGATACCGGGAAGTTTATCCGCTGACCCAATTCGGTAAAATGTTTACCCTGCTCATCATTATTCTGGGTGTAGTAACCATCGCCTATACCGGAGGCCGGTTAGCCCAATTATTTGTTGAAAGTTATTTATTCAGGAGACGTAAAATGGCCAAACAACTCAGTTCTCTGGACAACCACTACATTATTTGCGGATACGGCCGGATGGGGAGAAAGATTTGTCAGGAGCTGGAGGAGAACAACGCCTTGTTTGTAGTGATTGAAAAAGATCCTGGCGAAATTGAAAACCTGCGCTCACACAATTATTTATTTGTGGAAGGAGACGCCACCGATGATGAGATTCTGATGCAGGCAGGTATCAAGAAAGCCAAAGGCATGGTTGCTGTTCTGCCTACTGAAGCAGAAAATGTTTTTACCACTCTTTCCTCGCGGGTGCTTAATCCGAAAATTTTTATTGTGGCCCGGGCAGTGGTAGAGGAAACCGAATCCAAACTGCTGAAAGCCGGTGCCAACCGGGTAGTGAAACCATACGAGATCGGCGGGCACCGGATGACCCAGGTTTTACTTCGCCCTGGAGTGGTCGACTTTATCGATATTATCGCCCGGGAAAAGCGGATCGATCTCCATATTGAGGAAATTGAGGTGAAGGAAGGTTCAGTCCTGGTCAGTCAAACCCTGGCACAATCACCCATCCGCAATAAACTGAATATTATTATCGTGGCCATTTTTCAGGCAGACGGTAAGGTTACTTACAATCCCCAATCCAACACTGTCATTCAGAAAGACAACAAACTCATTGTCATCGGGGAGGAGAAGAATATTAAGGAACTGATTACCATGGCAGCAAAATGATTAACCCATAAATAGCATTCAATAAACTAATAAGGAGGAGAACAGCATGAAAACTTTTAAACCATTATTGTTCATCAGCTTGTTAATTCTGTTGCTGATCAATTTGTCCTGTCAGCAACAGCAAGCTCCGGTGGAAACACCGAAGGATGGTGTGTTCGTCCACATCAGTCATGGTACAGATGACGCCCATCGCGCCCTGATGGGATTGCAAATGGCCGCAATTATGGCCGAGAGCAGGGATGTGCTGGTGTATATCGACATCACCGGTGTTGACCTGGTCTTAAAGGATTCCAAGGATGTTACCTTCAGCCACTTTCCCTCTTCCTTAACCCAGCTCACCAAGCTTATTGACATGGGCGTAACCGTTTACGTCTGTCCGGGATGTTTGAAAGCTGCAGGTAAAACACCGGAGGATGTGATGAATGGCGTGAAGATCGCCGACAAGGAAGGATTCTTTAATTTTACCAAAGGTCGGATCCTGGCTATCGACTACTAATTTTTCAAAAAAATTTTAAGGTGAAGAATCCCCCTGAAATTCAGGGGGATTTTTTATTTCAGTAGTATTAGCTTAAGTGTTTTCTGATAGTCTGCTGCCTTAAACCGGTAGATATAAATTCCACTGGCTGCCTGCTGCCCCAGGTCATTACGCCCATCCCATACAGTCTCATAGTAGCCGGTCTGCACTTTGCCCTTCACCAGGGTCTTGACCCTTTGCCCGAGGATATTGAAGATCTGCAGTTCTACTTCGCTGGCTTTGGGCAATTGATATTTGATCGTGGTATTCGGATTAAACGGGTTGGGATAATTCTGCTTTAAATCAAAAATAGTGGGAACATTACCCGGTTGATTTATCCCGACCACTACATCCCGGATCACTTCAACGTTCACTACCGGCGCCATGGGATCGTTGGTATAAATCACAACGTAGGCGGTGTCGCCGTCCTGCTCCGTGCCATGCATCCGAAATGTAAGATCAGCCTGTCCTCCAGGCTCGACTATTCCGCTTTCGGTAAGCAGGGATATCCAGGAAAGTCCGACATCAGCCAGTTCATAACCGAACAGAATATCCGGTGTCCCTTGAAGAACTCCACCGATAGTCGCTTTGTCCGGTACTATTCCTTCACAGGCAAATAAACCACCGGCAATCCCAAAGGACTGCGGAAAATCAACGGAAACATCGTAAGCGAAACCGGTGAGCATACCAGTGTTTAAATCAATCTGGTAAATATATTGTGGTGTTCCTGGTCCCATTCCCTGATCGAAGGCCCACAGATAAGGTCCACCTTCACTCCAGTTGTCGTAGGCAGATCCGTATAAACCCACCAACCCAAGGGAATAGGATGGGATGGTACTTAAAGTGGTTCCGTTGCGGTCAATCAGTGCAATATCAGTCGACCAGTTTCCCACCCAGAATGCATCATACCTTTCATCATAGGCAATATGGCGGACCGCCACCGGTGAAGCAATTGTTCCCACCAGGGTTTGGGTGGTAAAATCCATCTCGTAGATGGTATTACCAGCGGCTCCTCCATACATATAGGTACCATCGAAAGCCAGATCCCGCAATCCATTAACTCCCGGAATGGAAAATTCTTCAATGAAATTTCCATTTACATCGTATTTATCAATATAATTCGAAGCCCATTTGGTGATATAAAAATATTCGCCATCAAATTCGGATCCGGCATTCCCCACGGAAGGCAGACTATAACCAAATTGCAGATCCCATGGTGCCGGGAATGGGAGCGATGGATTTTCCAAGAGAACCGGTGCCTCTTCAACCGTGGCTGATCTTTTCGCCTGTCCAACCGGAGTACAATTTTTTTCCAACGGGCTCACCGGCGCTCGAGTCACCCGGGCGGTCCATTCTAAGGCCGTCCCCCCAGAATTTCCAATTTCGATAACCACATCAGTCGAATCACCCAGTAGCACACTAACCGGATTATTAAAAGTTGGAGTAACCACCGCAACCGGTGCTTCTACTGCAACCCCCCTGACAAAAGTGCTATCCAATGGATTTTGGGTGTCGTTGCTTTCCACAATTATCCATCCCTCATACTCACCTGGGACTAATGGATCAAAAACCACCTGTAAAGGATATCCTGATAAAGGAGAAATCAAGAGACTGGTAGTATCAATAGTAAATATCTGGTTTGTGCTAACAATATTTGAAACAATTAAGGTATCGGTTCCCGCATTATTAATCTGTAATTCTAACGATGCTCCTACAAATGTAGTATCAAAAAGAAGGGGTTTAGGAGAAACAGAAATAATGGGAATTCCGGTAACATCAAGCGATATTTTAGGTAGCTTTACCTGAGGATTGATCGGATCGTTGCTGTTTGCAACTACCCAGGCCTGGTAGTTTCCACCGAATAATCCATCGGCGTCAATAATGGCTTTTATATCCATGCTACTATTGGGAGGAATGTTACCACTTAATGGTTTCTCGCTTAACCAATCAGCACCATAGTTGAACATTATTGCCAGATTATCATGTAAATAACCTGAACTGTTAAATAGAACCTGTAAACCATCACTCCCATTATAATTCTCGATTCCCACAGTGCAATAACTTGTATATATGCCGTTTTGAAAGGCTAAATATTGATATAAAATCGATCCGCTTGTATTGATTATCACCTGAGCGGTAACTGTACCCGGACTACCGAATTCCGGAAGTTCAACAAACTGTACGATTAGTCTGTCACCAAGAGTTTCATAAAAAATCGAACCACCCGCGCTTGGATTGAGATCATACCACATCCACGGCAAAATATTGTTAGGTTCAAATGTATTAGGTATCTGCGAATTAGAAAGTGATGAATATCCACTGGTGTTGGGACCGAATCCCAGAAATCCATTTGAACAAATATAAAATTCACTGTACTCTTGGCCATAATAGGAAAAGGTAAATCCAATCGGAAAAGGACCGATAAAATCATCGTCTCCCAATCCTGTAACCGGCGTTCCAGTTCCGGAAATATCAATCCAGTTAAATACAGGTCCACCAGGTTCATCGCTGTCGATCCATTTGTATCCAAACAAATCCGGTCCTCCGGATCCGTCAGATGGAGATTGGCCAACCCGCCAGTCTTGTTGACCTTTGGTTAACTGTACGTTGAATTCGGATCTGAGGTAGGATCGATCAACTGATCTAGATTTCTTATACTCTCCCCGAATAGTTTCATCAGATAAAGAAAATGTAAGCGTATCGTTACCAATGTTAGCGATTGTAAATGACGCACTATCAGTTAGACCGGTTTCCAGGCTAAAATGAATAGAATCCGGGCTAATCTGAATAACTGGCGGTTCGGGAAATATCTTTATTGCGTCTGCCGATTTTATTACACTGTCAATTGTGGTTTCAATGACCAAATCCCAAAGTCCAGTGTCGGAGGAAACCGGTATATAAAAATCTGCATTTAACAAAGTATTGCTTTGAGCGGCAAAATTCGTTGCATCAATCGTATTCGCTCCTTTCTCCAACCAAACGTTCAAAATTCCGGTGCTATCTGAAAAATGGGTGTTTTTACCTGTAATAGTAATATTTGAAGTTAGTCCCTGATATGCTTTAATTGGTAGAATGTTGGTTATTATTGGGACTATCGGTTCATAAATGATTAGAAATTGGTTAGCTGCTACATTTGTAAATATCTGATTTGTTTGAGCTGCCGGCCATTCAACAATAATAGAGTCAACAATTGTCGCAGTTCCAAGACCAAATTCAGCATTAAGACTATTCTGGCTCCCCCTTGTCCCAGTTTGGGTTATAATTTCCGCCGTTTGCCAGACAAAATTTGATTTAATCGATACCTTTGTCCCAACCGCAGAGCTATTACAATATGAAGTCCCGACACATTTAATATTTAAAAAATTATTAGAATTCCCATTATTCAAATAAAAAAAGTTGCCTCGGTCCGCATTAGTTACAAATAGATCTAAGTCCCCATCGTTGTCAAAATCCGCAAAAACTCCTGAAGTACCGTTGCCTCCTTCTTGAGCAACAATTTCTGAAGTTATTTTTGCAAATGTACCATTACCGTTGTTATGGTACAAACAATTATTTTGACCGTTTCCATTAACTACGAAAAGATCTAAGTATCCGTCATTGTCATAATCTCCCCAACTCCCACCGCGGGAATAACCTCCGTCATTTACAAGTACGCCCGATGTAATCTTTGAAAAAGTGCCATCACCATTATTATTATACAAAAAATTATTTTGACCGAAATTCGCAACAAATAAATCAAGATCTCCATCATTGTCATAATCTCCCCAACTGCACCCAGTGGAATTTTCACCATCAGTAACAATTGTACCGGATATTGTTTTTGTAAATGTTCCATCATTATTATTCAGAAACAGATCATTATTTTCATAAGCGGTATTGGCCACAAAGATATCAAGATCTCCATCATTGTCATAGTCAGCCCAACTGCAACTGACTGATTCGTTATATTCATTTACAATACTTCCGGTAGGAATTTTTTCAAAAGTCCCATCACCATTGTTTTTATACAAACAATTCAACCCCCGGTTTGCAACAAATAAATCTAAATAACTATCATTGTTATAATCCCCCCAGCAACAACCATCTGAGTTATCATTATTATTTACAAATTGTCCCGAGATTACTTTTGTAAAAGTGCTATCCCCATCATTAAGGTAAAAAGAGTTATTTCCCTGGTTGGTTATATATAAGTCAACAAAATAATCATTATTAATATCCCCCCAAGTTTGACCTCGGGTTTTATCTAGGTCATTAACAATGTCACCATCAATAATCTTAATAAACGTTCCATCTCCCAAATTTTTAAAAAGCAAATTTGGTAAAAATTCTTCTCTGGCTACAAATAAATCTAAAAAGTTATCATTATTATAATCAATCCATCCGGCGGTACTTGAAGGTGGGCTGTCGCTTACAATAATGCTGTTCGTTACTTTCTGAAAAATCTGAGCATGTAAGGAGATTTGGAAAAAAGTGATTATGATTAAAATCACAAAGAAGTGGGAATAAACGATCTTTGACCTAGACATAAAAACCCTCCAATTTTTTTATCTAAATCAGTATAATTCTATAAAAAATTATAATCAAGAAAGTTTTTTTTTACTAGGTTACTCTTGATCTCGGGACAGAGAAAAAATAAAAATTTAATAGATTTGATGACAGCCACTTAAATAATTCAAAACTATTAAAATCTGGAATTGCTACTCCGCTTATTCGATGCTATATAATTTCGATAATCTGATGAAGTATTAACTACTTGAATTTATTTGCGACTGACTCTTTGGGAGGAAATGATAGCAGGAAAATCGGCAACGAAAAATTTGTTATCAATCTTTCAACTATGATTTTTGAAACAATTCTACTTTAAATTTTGGTTATAATTTTATCGTAAATTGTCTATCAAATGTTTTTGCTCCTAATTAAATATACTGTAAATTCACGATTGCATTAATTTAGTTTTTCTAAAATTTTCTTAGATGTTAACAATATAATAAAACAAAATTATATTGAGGGTATTATTTAAGCTTTTAGAGATAAACTAAATATCTAAAATAACGATTATGCCCCAAATCGAAAAAATTAATACCAATAAAAAATTAATAACTTCCTTAGCAGGCGGAATGCTATGGGTAATCATTGGAATGCTCGCTGCTCGGGTATTAGGATACGCAATAAGGGCAGTTATAGCGCACGTCTATGGGGTAGAGCAATATGGTTTTATAAACACAGGGCTCTCATTGATGATGATATTTGCAATGATAAGTATAGTAGGATTGAATACTGGAATATCAAGACAAATATCTTATTATCGTGCTAAATCTGATTTAAAAAAAGTCTACAAACAAATATTTTCTTCATATAAAATTACTATCCTCATAAGTACAATATTGGGTATAATTTTATTTATTACATCAAAATTTATCGCCAAGACTGTTTTTAAAACCGCTGAACTGACTATCGTATTAAAAATTTTTGCTTTTGGAATTCCTCTGTATAATGTTTTAGAAATAAACACTTCTATCTTTAAAGGTTTAAAGCAAATCTTCAAATTTACATTATTCCACGATTTACTAAGATTTCTTTTTCTATTCATTTTTATTATGTTAGCAAGTTTTATAGAAAAATCGTTTGTCATTGTGATACTAGCATACCCACTCTCGTTTGCTTTAATTGATATAATATCACTCATCATCCTAAATAGGAAAACAGGTTTAATTATTTGGGATAGATTAGGGTTTAGTTTATCTGATAAAGAACTCTTTATGCTATCTGTGCCATTGATGCTGGGTGGAATATTTTGGCTTCTTCTTCCCCGTACAGACACAATTATTATTGGAGTCCTACTAGACCAGGCGAGCGTAGGACTTTATAATGCCGCAGTTCCAATAGGACAACTAATATTATTGATAAGACAAGCATTGTCTCCAATTGTATTACCTTTATTTACTGAATTATTTGCAAAAGATGATAAAGATTCCCTCTCCCTTATGTACTATATTAGTGTGAAATGGACCGCAATGCTGTCAATTCCGCTTTTTGTTTCAATGATGATTTTGCCACAATTTTATATTTCCATGATTTTTAGCAGAGAGTTTCTTGCTTCAATTCCCATATTAAGGATTATTATAGTTGGTTATTTTCTGCATACGTTGGTTGGGCCTACTAGTAATCTGCTGGTAATTTTGGGAGATACAAAAAAAACTATGATAAATTCTATTATTGCATTTATTTGTAGCGTTGGTTTCAACTTAATTCTTATCCCTAAGTACAAATTAATCGGCGCAGGTATTTCATCGGTTATTTCTTTTAATATTTTTAATATACTTTGTTTTCTTCAAGTTTACCAAAAAATTAGAATTCAACCTTTTCGTCTAATACATCTGAAATTTGCAATTGCCGGAATAATACCCATTCCAATCCTTTATTTTATAAACATAACAAAGTCTCATCTCATAGCTATTTTGGTATATTTCATAGCGTATATTTTATTTCTCATTCTTACAAGAGCCATAAAAAATGAGGATAAAATTGTTATTAATGTCATTAAAAATCGATTTAAAAGATCCACAAAACAATAATATTAAAAGACTGTAATCTTTTCACTTAAAATTATAACAAAGAGCTGATTGAATAGCTTGTTTGAAATAATTATACTCTTTCATATAGTACGCCAAACCAATATGGTTTGCGCACAGAAAAAAATCTATTTAGTCCGTCACAAATAAAAGATATAATATTATTGTTTTTGGGGGGAATAAATTTATTACCACACCTAGTACAAGTAACACGTCTTTTGTTTGCGAATCTTCCCCAACTGTTCCCAATATTTTGACGTATCCGAAGTAGAAAATTGTTGTATTGTCTAACCGGCTTTCCACTTTCAAATGTATACAACTTTTTGTAACCCTTGAAATATAGATTTAAAATGGTTTCATTGAAAGAATTGTAGTGAAGTGATGCATTGAATTTGAAATGACAATCTGGACATTTCACAAGATTTTTATTTAAATTTTCATTGTTTGGAACTGTAATTAAAATATATTTTTTACTTACTCTTTTTAACTCCTCAATTGCCTGTATCAAAAATTTTCCCTCCAAGTGTTCCAAAACCTCACTGCAAATTGACATATCTACCGCATAATTTTTGATAGGAATTATTGTAACATCTGCTCTAATTTTTTTTAACTCCGCATACTTTAGTGCAGAAAGACTTCGGTCAATACCCAATATACTATAATCTAACTGGAGGGAATTTGTAATAATGCCATTACCACAACCAACATCTAAAATTGATATAACATCCTTTGGTATAATTGATTTTATTATATCTATTTTTTCTTGGATCCAAATGTTTACTTTCATTAAGTCCCAATTAAACTCATCTTCATAGTACTCTTTTTCATATTTTATTTGTGGATACCTAACCATTTTAAAGTAATTCCTCATATATTTTTTCCAGTTTATTTGCTTCAATTTTCCAATCCAACTCCTTACTTGCTTTTCCTGTATTTTCCGCTAAAAAATGGTAAAGTTTTTTATTACTATATGATTTTATCAATTTATCAGCGAGATCTGAAATATTTCCATCTTCGTAAACTAAACCACATTTAAACTTCGCCACGATTGAAGCTTGCATTAGACAATCACTTACTATAATTGGTTTCTTATAAGCAAGATATTGTGAAATTTTATTTGCTAACGTTGTGTCATGATGTGGATTTCTCCGAATTGGTGATATTCCAACATGACTTGCAAAAATATATGAATTGATTTTTTCTTGGGGCACCCATCCAGTGAAATAAACCATTGTCTCAATATGTAGATCAATTGTTAGTTTTCGTAATAGATAGTCATCCCTGCTGGAACCTAAAACAATAAATTGCATATTTGGGATTCTGTCTTTTATTGCAGCTACTGCTTGTATAGCAACATCTATGCCCCTACGTAAACCCGTAACTCCTACATATACAATATTCCATTTATTACTAAGTTTATTTACAATAACGTTATCTATTGGGGTTTTTATAAATTTTTCAACATCTACAAAGTTACATATTGATGTTAATTTTGACTGATCAATGAGGATATCTGCTACTAATTGCTGTTTTGCCAGATCAGTAACAACTATGACGTGGTCAACTTGAGGAACAAGCTTTCGCTGATAATTTTCCCATTTTTTGATAGAAATCAGGTATTTTCCCGGAAACTTTTTTACATGCGAATAATACTTCATAATCACAGGGCGGTTTTCATGTAAATCAACAATTAATTTGAATGAAAATTTTTGTTTGAGGTGTAATAGTAAATTTAGTAATGGTAAATCATGTAGATGAATTATTTGAAAACCAAGTTCAAGGAATAATTTTACAGGTTTTTCCCAAATCTGAAAGTAAAAAGGAAATGTTAAAGCAAGAGGTGAAAGTTTTTTAAATATTAATTTAGATAGTGAAAATCGGTGAATGATAATTCCTTTATAATTTTCGATGAATGGTTTTTTTTGATGTGTCATGCACAAGACATGAACCTCATATCCCTTGTCAATTAGAGTAAGGGCTTCCCGTTCAACTCTAATATCCGGGGGAAATTGTGCTTCAACAATCATACCTACTCTACACTTTTTCATAGCCTATTCATCTTTTTTAACGCCCGGTATTTTATAACATACATTTTTACCATATTCAGTAAATTTGAATAGGACGACCATTTCCGGGCATATTCCCGGAAAATCTCCCGCCCGGAAAGACGAAAAAGCAATTCCAGCTGCAGAATGTGGAGATGATGGTATCCAATAGTGGAGGGATCAACCTCGGGATGAAAGTCTGCCCGGCACAGGGAATATTTGCTCCAGAAACCCATATCGTATTCAGGCAGAATATTAACCAGAGTATCAATGCCATCATTCAATATTTTTTGCGCAAGCGAATCTTCTAAGTGAGTCCGGATAAAATCGTATATCCCAAGCAAGGAAAAGATGAAACCATTCAGCACCAATACCGGAACCTGGGCCGGGTATTCTTCATAGAAAGGCCCCCATTCAGTGAAACAAGTGATCCCGCCATCCGGTATGGAATAAGTGAAGGGAATCATGGCATTCCGGGCTACCTCGTTGTACTGTTTCAGGCCGGTGAGTTGATATGCCCGCAATAAAATATTTATTCCCCGGCCCTGGGAAAAAGCAGATTTCCAGGGTTTTTTAATCCCATAGGCTGGCTTGTCCACATCGGTTAACCAGAACGCACCCAATTTCGGATCATCAATCCGATTCTCATAAAACCACTCAGCGATTTTTAAGAATCTGTTTTTATCCTTTTCCGAACCGGTATTCAAATAAGTATTCCAAATGGTCAAACCATACTGCCCGATCGAGATCGGATAATAGACCATCTTCTTTTCTTCCACATCGATATATGAGGGAATTATCGGGATATCCCCAGAATCGAAATGATATTGCTGGCTGTGTCCCTCCAGCATTTGCTCCTCGGTCATGATAAAATAATACTCGCCTAACTCCGGAGATTTCAGGTCATCGGATATCCGGTAGATCTGACGATCCCGGGTAATATCCTTCCTAAATTTCTTTAACATAAAAAGGGCTTTTTGAAACTTGGAAGACATATCTGATCAATTTAAGTTTTGAAACAAATCTAATTTATCCGAATTACAGACAGCTGTTAAATATTTCGGCCAATTTTCCCGCAATGACCCGCCGGGAAAATTTTTCTCTTTGTTTTACCGGTAAAAATTGCAAGCGATTGCTCTGCCAGTCCGAAAAGGTACCTTCAATAAAATTTTTACATCTCTCAACATTCTGATATGGACAGATAAGACTGTTGGAAAATTTTCCGACAATTTTGCCTATATCGCTCTCCGGTGGTCCGAAGATCAAAATCGGCCGGCCACTGCCAATGTATTCGAAATTTTTACTTAATACAATGCCCTGATTATCCGGAACATCCGGTACGACCGATAATAAGAGGGCAGACTGTCCAATTTCCCGGATGATCCGTTCATGCGGTTTATAGGATTCAATTTCGGTGACATCCTCAAGCCCATTTTCCCGGATATTTTCCAGAATCTCGGTATGAATCCGGCCGATAAATTTTATTCTCACCATTGACCGGAAACCAGGATTTTCAACGAGCCATCTTGACAATGCTTCCCATAAGCCTGCCGGATTCTGGGTGATGTTCATATTTCCAGTATGTAAAATCTGAAAGATATTGTTCCTTTCAAACGGTTGGTCAGGAAAATCCGCCGGATCGTATCCATTGGTTAATACAGTGAATCTATCCTGATTTGTACCATCAATTTTACTACCAAAATCCTGAATTAATCCCCGGGATACCGCAGTAATATGACTTGCTGAGGCTATTACAGACTTTTCATAATGTACATCCGATTTTCGTGCAAAATAATTACGATTTGCAATTTTATAATATTGAATATCCGTCCAGGGATCACGAAAATCGGCCACCCAGGGAATCTTGAATTTTCGATGCAGGTATTTTCCAATCAATTGAGAGGAATGGGGTGGAGAGGTAGTGAAAATCATGCTTATCTGATGATCCCGGATGATCTGTTTGGCAGCCCTTCGGGCAAAAGGGATCCAGCCGATCCGGGCATCCGGTACAAACAGATTTGCCCGAATCCAGTTGAATATCCTGTTTTTAAAACCGGTCTTTTTTTGCATCAGTTGGGCGATGGGGATTGACTCGTCCGGTTTTATTCCGGTCATTTTTTTATAAAACAAATAGGGTTCGATCGAGGGCGTCCGGTGAACAATCATTTTCTCAGATATGTCCGACTCCAGTGATGGATCGAGATAGGCAAATTCACCTTTCCTGACCGTTAGCACAATCGGCTCCCAGCCAAATTCTGGCAGGTATTTAGCAAACTTTACTGCCCGCTGGGATCCGGGTCCACCGGCTAGCGGCCAGTAATAACTGATGATCAGGACTTTCTTCATGAAATGACTGATCTATTTCCCAGCAAATTTTTGCCGGATTGTTTTTCCAAAGTTTAGATAGACTAAACCGATCAACAGGAAGTAGGTTCCAACCAGGCTCACCAGTGAAATCCATAATCCCAGATAATAGGATTCCGGATGGAAATTAAAGACAAGTGAATGTTCTCCAGCAGGGACAATAACAGATCGGAGCAGGTGATTAGTTTTATAAATCTTTAAACCCTGCTCACCATCAAGCCGAGCGCGCCATCCTTTGGGATAGTAGATTTCCGAAAACACCAGTAGCGCTGGTTTATCCGTATAAACCGAGTATTCAATCTGCTCCGGTGCATATGAGATCACTTTGGCGTATGCGCTGTCCGGGGCCTCAAGCGCTTCCGAGGGAGTTTCCTCAAGAATAGCAGTGCGAGCCGGATCAAAATCCGGACGGTTCAGATATTTTAACCGTTCAACGCCATCGGGAATCAACACATAATTATTTGCAAAATAAGCCCGGGGCAATTTTCCGGAATTTTCCTGGGCATAGAGATTCATTTTTTTGTCCGAAGCTACTGATTTTAAATGAGAAGAGGACAAGGATTGATTGGAAATCAAATATTGCACGTTCAGCATATCCACTACATTCCAGTTAATGGGTACCCCATCTCCCAAACCCACATAAAGGCAATTATCCACAATTTCCTGGATACCCTGCAATTTTGCCGGGGAATATCCGCCAATTGACTGATAATAATATACCCAGCGAGTATCGGAAAACAGGCGGCCGGTGGGAAAGACCCTGAACAACTGATCATTTTGTAGCATCAACTGATCAACCGGAGTTTTGGCATATTGCTGTTGTTCCGCCAGCCGGGGATCGATGAACTTCCCTTTTACATAATGGGTATCCAATACCCAAAAATCCACCAATACCGCCAGGATAATTATGACCGGTAAAAAATCCACCCTGAACCATTTTTTTTGTACCCCCCAGATACTGCCGATACCCAGCAGCAGAAAGAGCAGGCTTATTATGCTAGAATTACGCAACATTTCCAGACGTACTTTTTTAAGCATATTTAAAATTTCCGGATTATAGCGTTGTGCTTCCTGTGCCTGCATCAGGGAAAGAGAAGATCCGAATAGAATAGGAATAATCAAGATGGCGACAAAGATTCCGGAAACCACATAGAATCGTTGCTTTATTTCCTTGATCTGCAAATCGGAGCGCAGAATAAAGGACAGGCCGAAAGCAGCTAGCACCGCGATATTAAACATGACCATGGTCAGTATCATCACCGGGGCGCGGAATTTATCGAAATAAGGGACATAGACAAAAAAGGTTTTGTAAAGAATTGAGAAATTCTTGCCCAGGGACATGAGCAAAGCCAAAATAGTTAAAAAGGTCAGACTTTTCACTTCCCATCGATGCCATTCAAATACCAATCCCAAGACAGCCAAAAAAACCATTAATATTCCCACATATTCATAAGATTGAGTAAAAGGCATACTGCCCCAGTAGGTGGGAAGCTCCCGGTTTTTAAAGGCCGGAACGGCACTGCCGGTATAAAGTTCATTGGAAGTTCCGCCATGGAATTTCGGGACAATTAAATTCCACCACTCTGAAACCGAATAGGACCAGGCCGTGGCATAATCGAAACCGACACCCTTTTTCTCCTGTTCACTGGTCTGAGTGTTATTAATGGAAATGGCATTACCTCCACGGGTAGAGTAAGGTGTATATTCTTTAATACTCATTAAATTCTGCGCAGAGATAAGAACTAACAGCACCAGGGCAAAGACTGAAAATCCAAAAATCTTCCCGATCTCCGGCCACTTTTTGTCAAAGATAAGTCGATACAGAACCGGTATGGCAAAAAAGGCAACCAGCATCAGGGTGTAAAATATAATCTGGTAATGCTGGGTGCGGAATTGCATGGCCAGGGCCAGGGAAAACAGCATAGCAGACAACAGGTTTCGCTTATTCAGAAAATACAAGGTGGTTAAAAGTACCCAGGGCATCCACATGATGGCACGGAATTTGGCAAAATGACCAACGATGATTAGTGCCTGGAAATGCGGCATCAAAACGAATCCCAGCGCAGCGAGCATGCCGGCAGCTGCTGAGAGACCCAGATACTTTACCAGCAGGAACAAACCAAGTGCACCGGCCAGATAATACCAGATCCGCCAGTCCGCCAGAAAACCTAAATCACTAAGGAAGGTATCGAACGACCAGACTTTTGGCCCGAATCGTTGATAGGTGGGCATTCCTCCGAACATATAGGGATTCCAGAGCGGATAATGACTGGTTTTTTCTTCCCACATCTTCAACTGGTGGGTCTTCCCTACACCGGAGACGATATCACTTCCATTGGGCTCCATTCCTTGGAAAACCAGCGATTTATACAGGACCACTAAAATGATAAAAAGAATAATAAAAAAGCCCAGGATGAATATAGGTTTTTCAAAAGTGTCCAGGGAAAATTTGGCAGCCTGTTTTGCCTCGACTTTGGTCTCTTTAGGGATAGTTTTTTTCTTTTTCGCCATATCTTTCCAATCCTTTGATATTTTGCAAATAATTTGTCGAATTTAGGTAAAATTCAGATAAATTGCTAATAGTGATGCGATCTTTTCCAAAAATTAACCGCAACTCACAAGTGTAC
>CAYVKM010000078.1:0-17739 GCA_964452045.1 uncultured Calditrichaceae bacterium | reverse complement strand
CATTCCATCCCAAAATTCCTGTACCGAATTACCCAGCGGCGTTACCGCACCCAAACCCGTGATGACTACTCTTTTGTTATCCATAAAAACCTCATGTTTAACTCAAATCTTTTCAAAAAAACAAAATTCCGAATCATACCAATCTTATATGGGGTTTATTTTGTGGAATTCACTCAGAGAGTTACTTTAAATCAAACTAATGAATTCATACCTTTATAAAACTTAAAAATCCTCAACCAAATTCAGGTTAAAGAAACCAGTAATAATATATCTACAAAATGATTCTGTGATGCTTGTCCAGTCTTTCCGGACAAGCATCCCTGGAAAAACTCGCTATTCAGAATCAGACATTTTTTTGCTGAGATAATCAATCGCACTTTTTACCGTGGTGATATGCTGGGCATCATCATCAGGAATCTCAACGTTGAATTCTTCTTCAAATGCCATCACTAATTCCACAGTATCCAGTGAATCCGCACCAAGATCATCGATAAAGTGTGAATCCGCTTTTACCTTATCCGGGGAGACACCTAACTTATCCACGATGATATCTTTTACTTTTTCTTCTAATGACATAATTCCTCCTGTGTTAATTAAAATAAAATAATTTTCATTTTATGACATTACCATGCCCCCATCGACCTTAAATACCTGACCGGTGATATAGGATGCATCATCACTGGATAAAAATGCAACCAGCTTTGCTACATCCTCCGGTTTCCCCAATCTTTTCAGAGGAATATTTTGAAGAAGGGCTTCCTTTTGTTTATCACTCAGTTTATTGGTCATTTCAGTCTCAATAAATCCCGGAGCAACTGCATTTACCGTTATATTTCGCGAGGCAAGTTCTCTGGCCACGGCCTTGGTAAATCCGATGATGCCGGCTTTTGAAGCAGCATAATTCGCCTGACCGGGATTGCCGATTAAACCAACTACCGATGAAATGTTGATGATTCTGCCATATTTCTGTTTAATCATATATTTCATTGCGGCTTTGGTATAATTGAAGACACTTCGCAGATTAACATTAACTACCGAATCAAACTCCTCTTCACTCATCCGGAGCAGCAGATTATCCCGGGTAATTCCGGCATTGTTCACCAGGATATCAACCCCACCTAACTTCTCCACCGCCATTTCCACCGTTTCCACTGCTTCCTGGTAAGATGAAGCATCGGCTTTAAAGGCATGAATCTGGGCATCCGGATTTTCTATTTCTTTTCGCAACTCATCGACACACTCATCACAACTGTTGTAAATAAAGGCAACGTCGGAGAATAAAACACCACAACAGGTTTTGGTAGCCAGTTCTTTTACAATGGCTCGCCCGATACCCCGGGTTCCACCGGTGACAATTGCTCGTTTGTTTTCAGACACTACATACTACCTTGGTTATAAATATTTACTGATTTATTGATCCTAAACTTGAAATTTAATTTTGATAATATACAACTTCATGGGCTACATTTCCACCTGATTTGCTTTTCAAATCAATTTTTGCAGATCTTCAAACTTATCAATACTGAGGCAGGAAACTTCGGGATTAATCCGCTTCAAAAGTCCCTGAAGTACCTTACCCGGGCCAATTTCATAAAACTGCGTAGTCCCATTCTCAATCATATTTTGGATAATATTTTGCCAGAGAACCGGTGACAATAGCTGTTTTTTGAGGAGGTCTTTTATCTCTTCCACGGAAGTCCCGGGCTTTGCTGTAACATTGGTGTAAACGGGTATTTCCGGCAGATTTGCCTTCAACTTTTCCAGTGCAACCGTTAATCCCTCCAGGGCGTCTCCCATGAGTGGCGAGTGAAATGCACCGCTCACAACTAATTCCGTTACCATTCTGGCCTTTTTCTGTTTGGCCAGTTCCATAGCTTTATGCACTCCTGGAATGCTTCCGGAGATAACAATTTGAACCGGAGAATTAAAATTGGCCGGTTTAACAACGCCGGCTTTTGAGGCCTCGTTACAGATTCCTTCAACAGTATTACCGGAGAGACCAATTATTGCAGCCATGGTACCAGGATTTTTCTCACCCGAGCGCTGCATCTGCTCACCCCGCAGTTTAACTACCCCCAATCCATCTTCGAATGAGAAGGCCCCTGCGGCAGTTAGGGCAGAATACTCGCCCAGGCTGTGGCCGGCAGCAGCATCCGGTAATATTCCTTCCTCCTTCAAAACGGAATAGATCGCCATACTGTGCAAAAAAATAGCCGGCTGGGTATATTGGGTTTGCTTCAGATCTTCTTCCGGTCCCTCGAAGGATATTGTCTTTAGCGGAAAACCAAGTAAATCCTCAGCTTTATCATATAGATCCCTCACCTGGGGAAAATTTTGGTACAGATCTTTCCCCATACCCACGTACTGAGATCCCTGTCCGGGAAAAAGAAAAGCTTTTTTCATTTTACGATCTTTTTTATTAGATACTAATTTTTACATGCTCCACCGAACCAACATACTCCCCCAAGTAAAACCGGCACCGAATGCGGCAAATATTATATTATCACCTTTTTTTAATTGACCATCCTGGTATGCTTCGGATAATCCCATGGGAATAGTAGCCGCGGTTGTATTTCCATATTTCTGGATATTGATCATTACTTTTTCGGGAGGCAGTTTAATCCGTTTTGCCGCAGCATCGATAATCCTCAAATTTGCCTGATGCGGGATGAACAACCTGATTTCATCAGAGGAAATATGATGTTTTTTAGCAATTTCTTCTGTAATATCAGCCATTCCGGCCACCGCAAATTTAAAAACAGCTCTTCCATCCTGATAAATATAATGCATTTTCTTATCAACTGTCTCGTGGGTAGCCGGATGAAGACTACCCCCACCTAACTGATATAAATATTTTTGACCGGAACCATCACTTCTCAATATATAATCAATAATACCATAATCAGGATCTTCAGATGGTTCCAAAACCACTGCAGCAGCGGCATCACCGAAGAGTACACAATTATTTCTATCGGTATAATCTGTAATTGCGCTCATTTTGTCTGCGCCAACAACCAATACTTTTTTGTATCTTCCGGATTCAATAAATTGTGCGGCCATTGACGTTGCATATAGAAATCCGGTACAGGCGCCGTTCACATCCACACCCCAGGCATTTTTGGCACCAATTTCTTCCTGAATTAAACAAGAGGTATTGGGGAACATCATGTCCGGGGTTACTGTAGCAGTAACAATCAGTTCAAGATCCTCCGCCGCCATCTCCGCCACTTCCAAAGCTCTTTTAGCTGCAAAGGCACCCATATAAGAAGAACCTTTACCATCCTCCAGAATTCTTCTTTCTTTGATACCGGTTCGGGAAGTTATCCATTCATCATTGGTATCTACCATCTTCTCCAAATCTTTATTGGATAAAACTTTTGAGGGAACAAAGTGTCCCACCCCGGTTATTTTTGCTTTTATTGTCATTCCGAGCCCCTGTGTTTAAGTTCTTCGAGAATATGCTGATTTACCTGCTTTTCACTCATATTCACTGCCACACGGATGGCATTTTTTATGGCCTTGGCTGTGGAACGGCCATGAGAAATTATAGAGATGCCATTCACTCCCAACAAAGGTACTCCCCCATATTCCTGATAATCGAAACTGCTTTTCATTTCTTTAAAGGCATGCCGTACCATAAATGCCCCGAGCAGGGAAAATAAATTTTTTCCCAGATTTCTCTTGAAAGTCGTGCCAAACACGCCCATCACGCTCTCGGCAAATTTTAAGATGGAATTTCCTACAAAGCCATCCATTACAATCACATCTGCCCTACCATGCAGAATATCGCGTCCTTCCACATTACCAACAAAATTCGGGATTTTGGCCGCCATTATGGTATATGCCGCCAGAACAACTTCATTGCCTTTACTTTTTTCTTCACCAATACTCAAAAGACCGATTCGGGGATTCTTTATCCCATAAATGTAATTGATAAAAATTCCACCCATAATGCCAAATTGCAGCAGATGAGCCGGTTTACAATCCACATTTGCCCCAACATCAATGAGTAAAACTACACCTCCTTCTGTGGGTAAAAATGAGGCCAGTGCCGGTCTATGTACACCCTCTATTCTCCCCAGAATGAACAAGCTGCCAACCATCTGCGCCCCGGTACTCCCGGCACTTACAAATGCATCTACTTCCCCTTCATGATGCATTTGCAGACCTTTCATCAATGAAGAATCTTTTTTTTGTTTTAAGGCTACCGTGGGCTGATCGGACATTTCTACCAGTTGCGTGGTGTGATGAATTGAAATATTATTTGGTTTTGAAAAATGATGATTTTCAATTTCCTGTTCAATAACATCTTTGTCGCCAAAGAACACTAACTTGTGTTTACCGGCAGTTTCTTTATCATACAAAAGCGCCCCCTCGACAGTTGCCTGGGGGGCCAAATCTCCACCCATTGCATCAATTGCAACTCGCATTAAAGACCCTTAAAGTGATTACGATTCTTTGGGCGTGAATACTTGCTGGCCTTTATAGTACCCACAGCTGAGGCACGCCCGGTGGGGTTGTTTTGGCTCCCCGCAATTAGGACAGCTCAAAATATTGCCTTCCTCTAAACCACCCATCCAGGGGGACCGTCTTTTGTCTCTTTTCGACTTGGAGATTTTTCTTCTTGGATTTGCCATTTTATTTAAGACTCCTTAATGTTGCTTAATTCTATGCTTGTTTATTCTTTAATTTACTGAGCTGCTCCCAGCGAGGATCAATTTCTTTTGCCTCGCAGGTGCAAGTCTCCGTATTCAAATCTGCGCCACAACCAGAGCATATGCCCTTACAATCTTCCGAACAGATCCATCGCATTGGAATTGACAGGATCAGATTTTCCTGAATCATCGGGGTCAAGTCAATTTCCTTTAATTCCGGTGAGATGTTTAACACATTTTCTTCATCCGATTCCAGGTCGCTAAGATCCAGATGGAAGAGTAAGTCAAGCTTATCCTGATAGTCCAGATCAAATTCACCCAGACAACGGTCGCAGATCAAATGTGATTTTGTTTTAAGATATACCGTGCTCTGAATATTCTTTTCGAATTTATTAAAATCGACCGAAACTTCAATATCCCCCGGATAGACTTCATCCCGGTAAAAATGTAAAGTTCCTTTTTTGATGATTCCATCAAAATGATGAATGCCATCCGGCAAATGTAAAATAGGTACTTTCATAATAAGCCGCCAATTTATTATGTTAATTAAATTTAGTCAAGCCATTTCTTGAAAATAAATTGTCTTACTTTTAATATCAAAAAAATCTCCCTATTGTAAATTTGACCTTAATATATGAGGAAACTGACCAAGATTGAGCAGGTTGTGTATGAAAAAATCAGAGAATAATGTTATAAAATTTAAGCAAATTTATCTAGAAATAGTTTAAATGCAAGTAGTTGGAGAATTCCATCTCCAATATTTAAGTTCCCCTTAATAAATAAATCTATATGATTTTCAACCAATTTTTTCTCAAAAAATTCATTAAAAATTTTGTTATTACCTAATAATACTTCTTTAGCAAAATCTATATTTGCTAAAAGGAATAAATGATAATCTGTAACAAATTTTCTAATTGACATATTCTTAAAATAACCATTAAAGAAATTTGCACTTTTCTCAATAATTCTTTCATATATCATAGGTAGATATCTAAATGTCCTAAATCCCCAATACAGAGCTGGCAATCCCATATTATCTAACTGAATATATTTCAACCTGGGATAATAAGATTCAATTATTTTTTTATGTAGCCAGTTCTGATGGTGAAAAGATTCTGGAATTTTTTGGATCATATTAAATAATTGCGGATTTAAAAATGGATGATGAACACCAATATAGTTTTGTTGAACATTTGCAGCCACAGAATACTTAAAAGCAGATATTTGGTGAACATAAAACAAATCTATTTTTGCTCCAATATTACTTATATGATCAATCGATTCAAAATATTCAAGAATTGATGCTTTGCAAATACTTCGTATCTCCTGACTAATATTATTATTCAAAAGATTAAATTTTAACAGTGGAGATCGAATTATATGTAAAAATTTCTCAACAAATTGTGGTCCGGGGGTTAGATAACGCTGAGCATACTTCATGTATTGCCTTCTGTAAAGTGCTCCCCCATGACTATCCACCATTATTTTACCATATTGAGAACAATACTCCCAATATGCTAATGCATGAGCAGATGAAAGCGGAATGGATCCCTCCCCCAATTCGACTAATTTTAACCAAAATTTAGGTAAGTGCTTAATAAAATCTTCATCATAATAAAAGATAAAATGTTTAGCACCCATTATTTTTGAAATCTTCTTCGAAATTAAAATATCACGACACGCCGGCATTCCATGAGTGGCTGCGCTAATATATTTTGATTTTCCTAATGAATGAATAATGCTCCATGTTGCCCTTGTATCGAAACCACCTGTTAATGCTGCCAAAACACTTCTATTTTGTAAGCGATTTTTCACTGAAGTTGCAAATTGATTTGGTAATAGAGTGCGATCTGTTTTTCCTTTATTTGTTAAATATTCCGGTTCATAGTACTGCCGTTCAATAAAATCTGTCGATCCAATATCTAAATAGACAGCAGGTCTTAGTCTATTTACCTGTTCAAAAAGTGTTTTTCCATTCATATTTTGTGATATACCCAGGTATTCCAATAATGAATGATGGTCGAGTTTAATATTTTCAATTATTTTCCTAATCGCTGAAATATTAGTTGAAAATATGACTCCTTGTCCAAATTTATGATAATGAAGGGCAAAATTTCCAAATATATCATTTACAATTAGTAATTTTTTACTTTCATGATCATACAAGACAAAAACATATTCTCCATCTATCTGTTGAAGAAATTTTATTCTATTGTTAAGGAACTCTTGCAAGAATGCATCATCAAAATTCGTATGATCAACATAATTGCCATTGGGTAGAATAATATTGCCCCAAATTTGAAACCAATATCGTTCATCTTTGCTTTTCAAAGGCCATTGAGTATTGGTATAATAATCCTCCAAACAATAACCAAAACCAAAACAGCCATCGGAATCGATTAAATAATTACCAAGATGATTAAAACCTTGTCGATTTTCAATTAAAAGGGATTTGCAAGTTTGGTTTAGATCATATTTTTTTTCAAATTGTAATAAACCAAATATTCCAGCCATACATTCCAATTCTATAATTTTTTTGTATTCAAATGTCGGTAATAAAAAAATAAGAGTAAAATAAGATCTGAAAGATGTGTTAGTAACCTCGCAGTTGCCGCTCCAAGTATTCCGAATTTTGGCAGTAAAATAATATTTAGAATCAAACTAATCAAAAGAGCAATTACTGAAATATTTTTTATAGTCTTTCCGGCCCCTTTTGCCATGAGAAAATAGTTAAAAAGTTTACTGATTCCTCCTACCCCAAAGGCGAAAGCCAATATCACAAAAACCTGCAAACTTTCCATATATTTTTCGGAAAATAAATGCAAAATAATCCATTTACGTAGAAGAACAAATATGGCAATGGAGAGGACCACCCAAAATAAATTCAGATATAAGACTTTTCTGTTAATTTTCTCAATCTGCGAGAAACGACGGTAAAGCGAAGTCGAAAGCGACGTGGAGAATAGAGATAAGGGAAGGGTTATGGTAAAAGCCAGAGAATAGTATGCTAATTGCTCAGCATCCAGAAAAAAAGCTATAAAAAGTTTTTCGATTTGATAAAAAAAAGCATTGATTAATTCACCCCAGTACATATGAATACCAAAGGATCGAATTTCATTTCTGATTCTTCGCAAAGAGGTAGTTAATTGAATGAAATCCGGTTTGATGTAAAAGAAAAAATATAAAACCACAATTAGCAGGCTTAATAAATTCGTGAAGAGGGTACTGTAAAGGTTAAATTGATTCGCCAGAACCAGCAGCACCAGACTGATCAGATAGATTAATCGGGGTCCGGTGACTAACCAGGACAACTGGTAAATTTTCTCCGCACCTCGCAGATTCTTTTGCCATAGATCATAAAAAAGGTAAATTCCGGCCAGCGGAAAAAATATCCTAATCAGATGACTTATTTTAACACTGAATATATGATCGATGACATTCCGAGTAAGAAATAACACAACGGTAAAAAGTAAATATGAAAAAAAAGCTAAGGTGATGCTACCTGCGAGAAGTTTTCTATAGTCAGCATCTTTTTCGCTGAGGGCAATTAATCGTGAAGATGATTCGAAGATACCAAAAGTAAAAAAAATAAAAATGGAATTTACCACGGTGATAAAAAATGTGAATTGCCCGTACTCTGCCACTGTCAGATAAGTCACATTAAATTTTGCTATGGCCCACCCAAGAAGCAGGTTCAATACCTGGGCACCGTAAAGGGAAAGGGTGCGTTTTAGCGTACCGGAGAGGGTCATTTCAAATTATACCTATATTTAAAAATAGAAAGGGTAAGTGAAAGTTAAAGCGTTCTTTTTTTCATTGTCTTCCTGTTCTGTAATAGCAGCAGAAAGCGGTATAGTCCGGATTTAAAATAAGTAACTTTATCAGCACGTTTCAATTTGCCACCAATTTCAATTTTTACTCTCGAAATAGAAGGGGACATTGCCCCAAGCATATCAAATATCTCGAAGTCTTTCTCCTGGTAATGGTTTAGGATTTTCCAGTAGAGATAAATTTTCCCTTCGCTGTCGGTAAAATTGGTATCTCTGCCGGAAAACAGGGAATAGAATATGGGAAAATATTCAATGACCAGCATGGCCGCGATCCACCTGTCGTCAACCTTGATTCCCCAGATACGACCCAATTTATTATTCAGAATTTCCCTTATCAGTTGAACAAACTGATTCTCCGGTATTGGCGGACTGGTTTTATGATACCGGTAACTCTGGTTAATCAGATTAAAGATGATTTGCGGATCCTCAATTTCTCCAAAGTGAGGTGAGATATTCTCGAATTTTTGGATATGCTTCATTTGATTCCGGCGAATTACCTGCGACAGGTCCTTTGGTTTTTTAATATCCATCTCCAGCGAAAACTCTGGCATAAATTCCCACTTCTGCCAGATAAGACTGCGAAAATCAGAAATATGCGGCGAGAGATATAATTCACCAAAAACAAAATGTTGTTCAATATAATTTTGTAATTTTTCAAGGACATGCTGTTGTGAACTGATCCGTTTGGCATACTCTTTGGCAAATGCGAAATCTGATAGGATAAAACCATTATAGGGCAGATAAAATGGTTGGGTAAAATATCTGATGCCAAATTTTTGCAGTGGATAGAGTACCGTACCCCCCATAATATTATCTGAATCCAGTACCGCTACGATGCGAGGTGCTCTTTGAAAAACTTTTTGGATTATGCGAAGGTAAGTCGAAAGTTGAAATACCGTTCCCTGGGATGAACTCCGGACGAACTTATCCCATTTCGAGTATTCACCCTCACCCAGTAACCGAAGTGTAAATTTGGAGGCAGCCAAGTTAAATCAGATTTTATGTTGTGCTAACAGAACCATGATTGCTTTCTGAACATGCATGCGGTTTTCTGCTTCATCGAATACAATGGAATGTGGACCATCGATAACCGCATCGGTAATTTCATCTCCGCGATGCGCCGGTAGACAATGCATCACCTTCACATCGGATTTCGCATGCGCCAGCAATTCAGAATTCAACTGATAAGGGGCAAAGATTTTCTTGCGGGCCTCGACCTCCGCTTCCTGCCCCATGCTGGCCCAGACATCGGTATAAACCACATTCGCATCCTTTACCGCCTGTTTCGGATCACTTAAAATTTCAATCTTGCTGATTCCCGCCTTTTTTGCCTGTTCAAGGGTTTTGGAATCCGGTTCATAATTTCGGGGAGTACAGATAACCAGATGAAGCGGTATTTTGGAAGCAAAATTAATCCAGGAATTGGCAATATTATTTCCATCACCAACATAGGTTATTTTTATATTGTCTACCCTCCCCAGATGCTCCAATACCGTAAAGGCATCTGCCATTATCTGGCAGGGATGATTATAATCCGTCAGACCATTGATAACCGGTACCCGGGAATACTTGGCAAGCTCGACGATATCCGAATGGGCGAATAATCGTGCCATAATCAGGTCGTTATAGCGAGAAATAACCTGGGCAATATCCTTAACCGCCTCGCGCTTTCCAATTCCGATATCTGAGGGTGCGAGATAGAGGGCCGAACCGCCCAGCTGGAAGATTCCAGTCTCAAAGGATATTCGGGTTCTGGCGGATGGTTTGGCAAAAATCATGGCCAGGGTATATCCTTTTAACAGATGGTGCTCTTCCCTCTTTTTGGTCTTTTCTTTTAATTGCTTGGATAACTTAAAAATTTCATAGATTTGCTCTTTGCTTAAGTCGGCAATAGATAAAAAGTGGTTCTTCAAATTGACCTCCATCTGGGTAGAAACGTTGTTACTTGCACCCTATCGAAACTGGCAAGAAAAATTGTGCGTCTTACAGGATATAGCGCCGCAGATCCTCGTCTTCAACAATATCTTTCAGAATATTCCGGACAAATTTATCATCAATTTTTATCTTTTTGTCCTTGAGATCCGGCGCTTCAAACAGAATTTCTTCTAATAATTTGCTCATAATGGTATGCAATCGCCTGGCGCCGATATTCTCCGCCTTGCTGTTCACAAAACTGGCGGTTTCTGCGATTTCCCGGATGGCGGCATCCGAAAATTCGATGTCCACCTCCTCAGTTTTGATCAACTCGGTATACTGCTTGATCAGGGCATTTGCCGGTTCGGTAAGAATCCGGATAAAATCATCGGTGGTTAGACTGTTCAATTCAACTCTTATCGGGAATCTGCCTTGTAGTTCCGGAATAAGATCCGAGGGTTTTGCCACATGAAATGCCCCAGAGGCAATAAACAGGATATGATCGGTCTTCACCATCCCATATTTGGTGACCACGGTGGTCCCTTCCACCACCGGGAGCAGGTCCCGCTGCACACCTTCCCGGCTGACATCCGGTCCCTGGCCGCTTCCACCCTTGGTGCCGGTTATCTTATCAATTTCATCCAAAAAGACAATACCGGAATTTTCTACCCGGGAGATCGCCTCTTTCACCACATAATCCATATCAATCAGTTTTTGTGCTTCTTCCTGGGTTAAAATGCCAAGCGCTTCTTTCACTTTTACTTTATGTTTTTTGGTTTTCTTGGGCATCAGATTTCCGAACAATTCCCGGATATTCAGACCCATTTCCTCAATGCCTACCGGAGAAAAGATCTGCATCATGGGCATGGAATCCGCCGGCCGGTCCAGTTCCACCTCACGATTATCCAGCTCTCCGGACAGTAATTTTTGCCGGAATTTCTCCCGGGTGTTTTCATGGTGCTCCTCTGGCTGGGGAATCGATACGGTTTGATTCGGATCCTGAAATGTCGGTCGGGGTGGTACTTTGGGCTGTGGCACCAGAATATCCAGTAAACGTTCAATCGCATGCTCTCTGGCCTTCCCCTGAACCGATTGGGCCATCTCTTCCCGCACCATATTCACTCCAATATCCACCAGGTCTCGAATCATGCTTTCCACATCCCGGCCCACATAACCCACTTCGGTAAATTTGGATGCTTCTATCTTGACAAAGGGTGCCTGGGCCAGCCTGGCCAACCGCCGGCTGATTTCGGTTTTTCCTACACCAGTGGGTCCGATTAAAATTATATTATTTGGTAAGATTTCCTCCTTTAGATCGGAGGTTACCTGTTGCCTACGCCACCGATTACGCAAAGCAATGGCCACCATTCGTTTGGCATTCTTCTGGCCAATAATATATTTATCTAATTCTGTGACTATTTGTTTGGGTGTTAACTCATTTCCAAAATTTTTCATTCTCTGCCCTGCTCCTGCTACTTTTCAATCATTTCAATGGTGATATTGTTATTGGTATAGATACAAATGTCTGCCGCAATGTTCATGGCTACCTCAACGATTTCCCTGGCAGAAAGTTTCGTGTGATCCTTTAAGGCACGCGCTGCCGCCATGGCATACGCACCACCGGATCCGATGGCCACAATTTTATCATCCGGCTCCACGATATCCCCGGTTCCGGAAATGATGAGCGCGGTATTTTTATCCACCACTGCCAGCATGGCTTCCAGACGTCTTAAAAATTTATCCATTCGCCAATCCTTGGCCAATTCGACTGCCGCTCTGGTCAGATTTCCATTATATTGCTGCAGTTTTTCCTCAAATCTTTCGAACAATGTAAAAGCGTCTGCTGCCGCACCGGCAAAACCAGCCAGAATCTGGTCATTGTATAATCTTCTGATTTTAACACTGGTTTTTTTCATTACTGTATTATTAAATGTCACCTGGCCGTCCCCGCCAATGGCTGCCTGCCCATTATGGAGAATTCCCAGTATGGTGGTACTCTTAAACTCGGATGATTTTTTATTCATAAGTGTATCTCTTCTCCGTTTATCAGACAAAATTTTATGAATTTAACATGATTTGCAGATGATACCAAATAGTGGCTTAAAAAGTACAGGAGGGTAAATAATTGATAAGTGATCTTTTTATCTTTGCCTTTGGGGAATAAAAAAATCCCGGAAGCAAAATATTCCGGGATCCGTTTTTATCTAAACTTACTAATTCTATCAGATTTTGCGCCGCAACCTGGCAATGGGAATATCCAGTTGTTCGCGATATTTTGCAACAGTCCGGCGGGCAATGGGAATACCCTTTTTCTTAAGCATATCGGCCAACTTGTCATCGCTGTATGGCTTATCCGAGTTCTCCTTACCGATAATCTCCTTCAGCTGCTCTTTGATGCGCAAGGTGGACATATTTTCTCCGTCCAGTGTTTCCATGCCTTCGTTAAAGAAATACTTCAGTTCAAAAACGCCATAATCGGTCTGGACATATTTTCCGTTTACCACCCGGCTGACCGTAGAAATATCCATCTCGATAACCTCGGCCACATCTTTCATGATCATGGGTTTGATATGCTCCGGCCCTTTCTCAAAAAAATCCTTCTGGAGATCCACAATAGCGTGCATGGTTTTAAGCATGGTTATCCGGCGTTGCTGCAGGGCATTGATAAACCAGCGGGCACTCTCCACCTTTTTCCGGAGAAATTGCCGCACATCTTTATTCAGTTTTCTGGCATTTTGGATTAATTTCCGGTAATGAGGACTGATTTGTAAACCGGGAATATTCCACTCATTAAGCGAAATAACCAGTTCATCATCAACTTTCTCCACAATGAAATCCGGAATAATATAATTCTGACGGGAATCCCAAAAACCCTCGCCCGGTTTCGGATTCAAGTGGTTGATGATCTCTATCGCTACTTTTATCTGATCGAGACTGATTTCCAGTTCCTGGGCTACTTTTTCATATCGTTTATTGACGAAATCGTTAAACCCGTCCCGGATAATCTTCAGAGCGATTTCCTTCTGTCCGTTCAAATCCTGATTTTCAAGCTGGGCCATCAGGCATTCCCTCAGATTTCTGGCTCCAATCCCTACCGGATCGAACTGTTGAATCTGTTTTAAAACGTTTTCGACTTCTTCTGGATTTCTTTCAAATATAGTGGCAATATTTTCCACCGAAACTTCATTATCCAGGTAGCCATCGTCCCGGAGATTATAAATGATATATTCACCAATTCTATAGTCTGCTTCACTGAGATTTAGCATTTGAAGCTGCTCGATCAGATGGTCCGCCATAGTTGATTGAGAAACTTCCGGCCGCTCATAATCATCCTCCTTTTTATCTCTGGGGAGACGAAATTCATAGTTGTCTTCATCATTTACCAGCTCGTCCCAATTGGTTTCCTCGTCCAGTTCCTCAAACTTTTCTTCTTCCTCAGTCTTATTATTTTCTTTAAGCTGGCTAAATTCTTCTTCTATTTCTTCAGATTCTTCCGGATTTTCATCTATAAGTTCTTCATCCTCCTGAATATCTTCAAGTTCTTCGGATTCTTCGAGAACCGGGTTCAATTCCATTTCCGTTTTGATTTTCTGCTCCAGGCTCATCATGGGAAGCTGCAGGAGAGTCGATAGTAGAATCTGCTGGGGCGTCAGCCGCTGTTCCAGTGCAAGATGTTGACTTAATTTTACCATACAAAAATCCTAAATACTGTAATAACCTCTTGGCATAATTTATGTATAAAAATTACAGAATACCAATTTCTTTGTCAAGAGAAATTAAAGTGTCTTCACTTAATTAGATAAATCTTTGTGCTATAAAATATTTATTAAGAAGGTAATAAATGTCAGGTTATGTTTATGAAGCTAGGCATGGTATATATGTCATCCCTACCGGGGTTCATGAATAAAAGGTTATCGTGGTTTAACTATAAATACATCATCCTTAAAGGGATTGTATTACCATCTGAAGACAGACAACTACCCCTATAGCACTACAATCAGCCTTCCCGAAATCGTGATATTTTTTTTATAATAATTCACGCCTTACTCGGTTTAGTTAAGCAAAATTTTACTAAAACCGCGAAGCGGTGATATGTTTGTAATAACCTAGGTCAAATTTCATATCCAAAACCACAGAGTGGTGACATGTTTTAGGTTTGGTCATAAATTAAAAATGAGGTTTTGTGTATGGTTGTATTCTTGGGTATAGTTTATATATCACCCCTGACGGGGTTCTTTCGTGATTGGCATTTACGGTTTTACTATAAGCATACCATCCCTAAAGGGATTTTTCTGACGATGCTGTCTGAATAAAAACACCATAGGTGTTTAATATTTACAGAAAAAAGAGATTTGCCACAGGTTTTCAGAACAACGGGGGTATTCAACATTTAATGAAACTTCGTTAAAGATTGGGAAATGTTAAATTCACCTGGGATGCTGTTTAAATGATTACAATTAGTATTTAGTAAGCAGGAGTATATGATAATTCGGATCCCGCACTGGGGGAAAGAAATCTTTAAAAGATTCCCACCCTGCTAAAGCAAGATCCGGAATAAGATTGATCAGACGAATTATGCAAGACATATAATTTCTATCAATGGAAAATTAATTAACACAACGGGTTAGATATATTCGCTATCCCATAGAATTATTTTTCTATTGAATTATTGTATTAAAGTCAGGATAAAATTAGACAACTAGACAATCACGCTTAAAAAATATCAAAATCAGAATTGGGGAATGATTTTGCTCAGGAAAGATCTACGGTGTATATCACATGGCCCATGCTTTGCCAGCATAGTGCGATGGAAATCCGTACCGTAACCTTTATGCCGATTAAATCCGTAGATGGGATATTTATCATGCCAATCCAGCATCAATCGGTCCCGGGTGACTTTGGCCAGGATTGATGCGGCCGCTATAGTAAAAGAATGGTCATCTCCGTTTATCACCGCTTCCTGGGGCAGGATCTTTTCCGGTAGTTCATATCCATCGAAAAGGACGTATTCGGGCTGGGTTTTAAGATTACCGATGGCCTTTCGCATGGCTTTAAATGTGGCCTGACGGATGTTTATCCGGTCGATCTCCTTCGGCGGAACAATTCCGATCCCGAAAGAAACGGCCGATTCAACAATCAACGCATACAATTCTTCCCGTTTTTTTGCGGTCAGTTTTTTAGAATCCTTAACCTCGGGAATATGCGAATAAGGCGGGAAAATAACCGCTGCAGCCACCACCGGTCCGGCCAGCGGACCACATCCGGCCTCATCAACCCCGGCAATCCGGCTTAAGCCACTTTCCCAGATCAATTTTTCTAATTCTAAATTTTTAGGGATTTTTTTTCCTGACCGGATACGCTGAACCACCATTTAGAAACTCCAGAGATAGGAAATTTTCAGGAAGAGGATCCGGTTGGCGGAATTAAAATTATTGGAAAAGCGCTGGTCCCATTCTTCAGTGTAAGCCAGGTATAGCGTACTTCCGGGAAGAAACCGCCAGCCCAACAGAAAATTTCCACTCATTCGCGGCCAGACTTTATACTTTACATATCCGGATGATGTATCTGCTATCGCAGTTTCTGCTCCATTGGTGTGCTGAAAAAAGGCCCGGGAGAAAACGTATTTTGAAAAAAGATACCGTCCGCTAACCGCAAATATTCGGATATCCGATTGCCCTATCAGCTCATTTGGCATTCTTTCACCATTCTGATTCAGGAATAGCCTTCTCTGATAGGAAACTTCCAGGAAAGCATTGGACACTGGTTTTAAGGTTAAGGCACTCTCAATACCCTGATTATATCCGTTTGTATGGGTCTGGAAATAATACTGGGAATCATAATTCCAGCGCAAGGCTACCGAAACCGGTTTGCCAAAGTCGGAATCAATTTCGGCAAAAATATCCCGACCCCAGTAAACCAATTGTCTAAGTGGACTGTCTCGAAGAAAGTAAGAATAGAAATTATCCACCTCAACATCCCGGTACCTGGTAAAACCGATTCTCACCCGGGAACGATCCTGAAACTCCACCCAGCTTGTGGTCTTGATGCCCCAGCCGGTTTCTGTCTCATCAGAATCGCGAATTACAATTGGTTGAGCGCTTAATCCCAATCTACGTACGATCGACTTGTTTATAAAAGGATGGATTTCCGAGTAGAGACCTCCCTGTTTTGTTCCTTTACCGGGGACTTTTGGAAAAAAACCAGTATTATTAATATCGAAATCTGGTTCGACAAAAGTTCCATATGCATCAAGGTAGACAAGACTTCCGTAGTGCCCCACTCGAAGATAACCTGCCCCACCCTTGTGGGAATTGTCTGTTTCCAAATTGTAAGCATAGACCCCCTGCCCAATAAAATAATTTTGACCTGAATAAACAGACCAGTCCACGCCTCCGGCCCGGTTGTATTTCGGATCGTTACTTCGATAGTTGGCCGCTCTGTCAACATACATCAAACCGATATTGGAACTGGACAAAATATCCCGCTGCACCCGGACTACCGAAAACAGTTCATCTGTGGCATAGCGATAGGGATCACCCAGCCAATTATCCTGCCAATCACCGGTCATAGCTCCCATTAAACCGACGCTGTATTTACCCACTTTGCCGGTCAATTTAGCACCACCTTTAATGTCGCTGATGGCACCGATTCTACGGCTGTAAAACAACTGATAAAAGGGAGTTTGAAAAAGATTGGTGTTCTCCAGGAAAAAGGGTCTTTTTTCTTCCAACTGGATCTCATATCGCTTATCCAGATTGATCTGTTCCTCATCGATTTCTACCTGACCGAAGTCCGGATTTACCGTCAAATCGAAGGTCAGATCCGAAGTAATACCATACTTAAGATCTAATCCGGGATTCGCCTCACTATCCCGAAATCTTAATTTATTTTCTCCCCGAAGGGTAAAGTAAGGGAGAAGTCTGAGTTGATGACCACCTTCAATACCGGAGAGACCGGTTAATACTCCTCCTTTGTCCAGCCGGACCATCTGATAATTCTGATCCACCAGAGCCCAGTATGAAATCTCACGATTCTTCTTCCGCACCCGCCAGACATTTAATCCCCAGGTGTTTTCCTTTAAACCGGAATTGAATCTGATCGAAGTAAAAGGAATTTTAAATTCGGCAATCCAGCCATATTCGTTTCGCCGGGCAGCAACCTGAAAAATAGTGTCCCAGGTGAGATCAAGATTGTCCCCGTTCTCGCTGATTAAACCATCCTGCTCAATCCCCAGGGGATTGGTACAAAAATAAAATGCTTTGCGGCTATCATTGTAGGTATCGAGATAAAAATTGATGCTGTCATCCGGGTAAAATTCATAATCGCGATCGACCAGACGG
>CAYVKM010000077.1:0-17886 GCA_964452045.1 uncultured Calditrichaceae bacterium | reverse complement strand
AACTTCATTTATTCTCACTAATCCGTAAACACATGGCTAAGACAACACATATAAAGAAATAAAATTGAATTATGATAAAAACAAAATGGAGAGTCTATTCTTTCTGCGGTGAACGGTCTGTTCTTCTCCTTCCGCCAACACGCTCGGATTTCCGCCGATCTATTGGTCCGGTTCTGGCCGGATGGACACTCAATAAGATCCCTTTTAATTGGTAACCATCCAGATTTTGAATTGCTTCCCATGCCTCCACTTTATTGGGCATTTCAATAATTCCGTAACGAAAGTAACCAGATTTCAGATCTTCCTTATAAATGTTTACCGATTTAATGTTACCATATTGTTTAAAAATTTCCTGAAGATCCTTCTCTGTTATATCCTCCAGAAGCATCCCAGCATAAATTTTCATTTCAATCTCCTCGCTTATTCAATCAAAATATTTCATTCTTTTTAAATATAAAGATATTAGTTTCCAAACTCTACAAAATAGTAAGGTAAATTACTGTTTACTTCGGATCATTCTGCCTTCGGCCACCCCGCCTTCCGGATCGCCTTCGGTCCTTCAGGTTCTTCCGTGCCGGATGAACACTTATTATCTGTCCCTTCAATTCTCTTCCGTCCAAAACATTTATGGCAGTCAGGGCTTCAATATCTTCCGGCATATCAACAAAGCCAAAACCTTCTGATTTCTTGGTTATGGTATCTTTGATCAAACAAACATAATTAACTAAACCAAACGGTTTAAAAATTCTATGAAGATCTTCCTCAGTAACCTGTTGGGCCAGACGGCCGACAAATATTTTCAATCAATTCTCCGTTATAAAAGCATCTCCGTTGAACCAGCTGTTTAAATCTATTTGTCCAACAAAGCGAAGCTGAAAGACATTAAGATTTTATTTACATTATCGTCAAATATTGTTGAAATTAAATGGCCTTTGATAAACTATGAATCAGCCATCTGTCTCCTGATCAAACAACTCCTTAAACTAAGGTTTATTCAGATAAAGGATTGACAAAGACGTATAACTTAATTTATTCCGGTTTGTCGGCGGTTTCTTCCGCCAGTACAATCTGATCCTTCCCGGAAGATTTTGCCCGGAGCAGCGCTTTATCAGCAAGCTCTACGAGGGTGCTTGGCTCGATTGTATCCTGCGGATAGTTGGCAATTCCCATTGATAAACCGACCTCAATAAGATCTGGATTTCCATTCATATTAATATCAATTCCGGCAACCTTACTCTTTAATTTGGCCGCAACTTCAAATGCCGCCTGACGGGATGTTTCCGGCAGAACAACGAGAAATTCATCACCACCATATCGAATGCAACTATCACTGCTTCGGGTTAAGTTCTTTATGGATTCACTTACTTTCTGAAGAACCAGATCGCCGACAAAATGGCCGTAGGTATCGTTAATTTCCTTAAAATCGTCGATATCGATAAACATTAAGGAAAGTTCATGCTGATAGCGCTGCGCCCGCTTAAACTCTATCGGAAAGTGCTCATTATAATATCTTCTGTTATAAAGGTGGGTCAATTCATCGATATAACTTTTTGAATTCAACAATTCTAATTTCTCCACATTCAGTAGCGAGGCACCAATCTCAATCTGCAGATTTGGTAAAACCGTTCTTTCGATGTCTGAAAAACCTTCTTTAATGACTTTTCTTAATTTCAAAACACCAAGACAATTTTGCTGTTGATCCAGTATTGGCAAGTAGTAGAGGCTTCCGGAAAGGCTCTTCTTTTCAAAATAATACGAGAAAGACTTAACCACCAGAGTATTGGGTATATAAACTGCCCTTTTTTCAGTGTAGACTTTACCAACAAGACCCTCATCGGGTTTATAGAAAATCTCCCGTAATTGGCGCTTGGAAAGACCAAGAGAATGATGAACCGAAAGCATTTCAGCCTTTTTATGCTTTCGGATAAATGCATATTCATCAACCAGAAAATTTTTGTTCAATACCCTGTCCAGCGCCTTATAAAAGGTTTTAAGCGTCGTGCTGGTATTTAACTTGCGGATGGAATCGTAGAGCAGATAATATTCCTTCGCCTGTCGGGCAAGAATATTATTCAGGTTCTCAATTTCCGAAAATCTTTGTTCTAATTCGATAAATTTTTTTTCAATCTCGCTCAGGGAGCGGGACATAAGCCTTCCAGAAGTTTTATAAAATTAAGTTATATTAAATTGTGTTAAAATGCAATATTGGTTTGTAAAACAAAACTAAAGAATTAGCTTTCGAAAATGAGATTGACATTGCTGACGTGATGTTCTAAATTTTGCAGGTTCATGGGGCTGTAGCTCAGTTGGGAGAGCGCTAGAATCGCACTCTAGAGGCCAGGGGTTCGACTCCCCTCAGCTCCACAGAAGGTTAAGGTAGAAGTGAAAAGGTTTAGACTCAAAAGTAAAATTTTATCAATCGAACAAATTACTTTGACCTTTTTACTTTTATCGTTTAATTTTAGGTATGCCAGGTCCCACGCAATAGGGCAGTACCGAACCCCGCCAGGTCCGGAAGGAAGCAACGGTAGGTATTTGCAATATGTGCCGTGGGGTTACCTGGCTTTATTTTAAGATTAATGGGAATATTTCAGAAATGACTTATATCGTTCTTGCCCGCAAATGGCGCCCAATGACATTTGAGGATGTGATTGGCCAGGATCATGTGACCCAAATATTAATGAATGCCCTTAAAAATAAGCGCATTGCCCATGCCTATATTTTTGCAGGACCTCGCGGTGTCGGTAAAACAACCACCGCGCGACTCCTGGCCAAAGCTGTAAACTGTGAAGTACAGCCAGCAGTTAATCCCTGTAATAAATGCGCCAGCTGTAAATCCATCACTGATGGTCACAGTATGGACGTTATCGAGATCGATGGCGCCAGTAATCGCGGAATTGATGAGATCCGTAATCTGAGAGAGAACATTCGGTTTGCTCCGGCCAGTTCTAATTATAAGATTTACATCATCGATGAAGTGCACATGCTGACCAAAGAAGCATTCAATGCACTGCTAAAAACATTGGAAGAGCCGCCATCTCATGCAATATTTATTTTTGCCACAACCGAGATACATAAGGTTCCCCTGACAATATTATCGCGATGCCAGCGCTTTGATTTTAAGAGAATTGCCTTGAAAAAAATACAGGATTTATTGCAGACCATTGTTAAGGCTGAAAAAATTAAGATTGAAAAGGAAGCGCTTTTTTTAATATCCAGGAAAGCCGATGGCAGTATGCGGGATGCAGAAAGCATATTGGATCAAATGATTTCCTTTGGTTCCGGTAAATTGACCGCCGAAATGGTGAGACAAACTCTAGGCCTTATCGACCAGGAAATATATTTTAACTTCACAGATTTGTTAAAAGAACACCAAACCGAAAAAATACTTGAATATGCTTCACAAATTAACTCCACCGGACATGATCTGGTTGATTATCTTCATGGACTTCAGGAGCATTTCCGAAACATATTATTAGCCAAATCCGAGGAAACTTCAAAGATTATCGATGCCAGTGATCTTTATAAAAATCGGTATCAGGAGGCCGCAAAAAATTTCGATGAGAAAGACATTATCCACTTCGTTCAGATACTTTTAAATGCAGAGCCCAACCTTAAGTACAGCACCTTTCCCGAATTGAATTTAGAAATGGTTCTGTTAAAGATTGCCTTCAAACCCTCAAGCAGTCATTTGGAAGAACTGATCGCTTTTATCGAAAAGGTAAAAAAAAAGCCTGAATTGATAAAAAGTGAATTCAATGCTGCAAATCTCCATTCCGAAGTAAAATCAGCAAAAATTAAGGAAAAAGTAAAGAGTTATGATGAATCAGGATCAGGAGGGGAGAGGAAATCAGAGCTCACACCTCAAGAAAAACCCGGGGTTTCGAGCCAGGCCAAAGGTTTGTTTACCGGCCTGGAGAAAACACTTTCAAACTTCAAAAGCTTAGGTAAATCACAAACTGAAATTTCCACCAAGAAATCAGAGAAAAAGGTAACCCTGGGAGAGATACAGGCAAAATGGGAAAAAATTGTTGAGACGGTTCGCAGCCAGAAAATCGCCCTTGGCTCATTTTTACAGGAAGGGGTACCTTTTGAGATTGAAAACGGAAAGGTGATAGTCGTTTATGATCAACAATCCTCCTTTCATCAGGAGCATGTGGAGAAGAATAAAAGAGTGATCGAAGAGATTATAAAACAGGAATTTAATGTTCCAATTCAAATCGGTTTTAAATCAATTGACTTCCAGAAAGCCGGCATTCAAAAACAGCCACGGACACCGGAAGAGGTTTTATCGGATATTAAAAATAAGGAACCGATCATCCGCAAAATCATAGAAGTTTTTGATCTTGATGAAAAAGGATTAAAATAAAGGCATTTTTTTGCTGAAATAAAAGAAAGGATAGATATTTATGAAAGGTGGTATGAACCAGTTATTAAAACAGGCCCAGAAAATGCAGGAAGAAATGAGTCGGGTCCAGGCAGAACTTGCCAATATTACAGTTGAGGGTTCAGCAGGTGGTGGGATGGTAAAAGTGATTGCTAATTGCCAGAACCAAATTATGGAAGTCAAAATAGAGGATGAGGTTATTAATACCGAAGAAAAAGATATGTTGCAGGATCTGGTTGCTGCCGCAGTGAACCAGGCTTTGGAAAACGCCCAAAATCGGGCCCAGGAGGAAATGAGTAAAGTGACTGGCGGACTGATGGGCAATCTTCCCGGTGGATTTAAAATTCCGGGCATGTAAAAGATGAACAGAAATATTTTGCCCTCGGCGCTCGATGATTTGATTGAGGAACTGAGCAGATTACCCGGCATCGGCCGGAAAACGGCAACCAGACTGGCTTTCCATCTGCTAAAAGTGCAGGATCATCATGCCGAAAATCTGGCAAATGCAATTCTTCAAATGAAGAAAAAAGTACATCTTTGCCCCATTTGCTTTAATCTTACCGAGCATGAAATCTGTAATATTTGTTCTAATCAAAACCGAAATAAAAATCAGATATGTGTGGTAGAAGATTCTGAGAGCATGATGATGATTGAGAAAACAAACCAATACGATGGCGTATATCACGTTCTCGGTGGAGTAATTTCCCCACTCGATGGTATTGGTGCAGAAAATCTGAATATAAAATCACTTCTGAGTAGATTAGATTCTGTTAATGAAGTGATATTGGCACTAAATCCCAGCACGGAAGGAGAGGCAACAACCATATACTTGGCACGATTAATAAAACCACTTCATATTAAAGTGACCCGGCTTGCCCGGGGAATACCATTGGGTGGGCATCTGGAATTTGTTGATGAACTAACTTTGACCAAAGCTTTACAAGCAAGAGATGAAGTTTAAAAATTTTAATTTATCAGATTTAACTGTCAAATATTCTTTTTTAGAAAAGGGGAGAGGTATTGTTTCCCCTGCGCGATAAAATTCCATCCCGGTCTTTTCCTTTTGTAACCATAGCTATAATCATCTATAATGTATTGGTCTATTTTTATCAATTGTCATTAGGTCAACAGATTGGCGATTTTATCAATAATTTCGGAATTATTCCCAAATCATTTTCGTCACTTCAGAATGTCCCTCTCTCCAATTGGTTAATGTTAATTCCAAATTTATTTACTTCCATGTTTATTCATGGTGGATTATTGCATTTGTTAGGGAATTTATGGTACCTGTGGATTTTTGGAGATAATGTGGAAGATTTCTTCGGTCACTTTCCTTTTTTCCTGTTTTATCTGGCCAGTGGCTTAGCCGGAGCATTAACTCACATTTATTTTAATCTGGATTCAACCATTCCTACCATTGGCGCAAGTGGTGCCATTGCCGGTGTAATGGGAGCATATATTATGTTGTATCCGAAATCCCGGATTACCACAATTATTTTTGTGATCATCTACTTTACGGTCGCAGAAATACCAGCACTATTCTTCCTGGGTTTCTGGATACTACTGCAGTTTCTTTATGCTTCATTTTCAGCAGCAAGTGGTGCCGCATCAGGAGGGGTTGCCTGGTGGGCTCATGTGGGAGGTTTTGCCTTTGGAATGATCTTGGCCCTGTTATTTAGAATATTCAAAAAGCAAAAAAATCTTAATTTATCTTACTTAAGGTGATTTTTTCTACTCTTGACACATTTTGACCAGGTTATTAATTTCCCACTTCATTTAGAGGACAATCAATGGAATTAAGTGATAAACTATTAAAAAGATTGGAGAAGGCATACAGTGTAGCTGTCCTGACCGGTGCTGGAATTTCCGCAGCCAGTGGCGTACCTACTTTTAGAGGTAAGGATGGTATCTGGAAAAAGTTTAAACCGGAAGAGCTTGCAAATTATAATGCATTTGTTAAGAATCCAAAACTGGTTTGGGAATGGTACGAATGGAGAAGAAGTCTCATAAAAAATGTACGTCCAAATCCTGCCCATTATGCACTGGTCGATTTAGAGAATATGTATAAAGATTTTGCAGTAATTACCCAGAACGTGGACAATCTTCATTCTCTTGCCGGAAGTAATAAGGTGATTGAATTGCATGGAAATATCATGCGTAATAAATGTATCGAATGTGATAAACCATTCGAAGGTGATTTCGATCCAGGTAAAGAAATTCCAAAATGTCCTGCTTGTAAGGGTATGATTCGTCCCGACGTAGTCTGGTTTGGCGAAAATTTACCGGAGAATCAAATTTCGGCTGCCCAGGAATTGGCCATGCGCTGCGAAGTATTCTTTTCCATTGGAACATCAAGCTTAGTCGAACCAGCTGCTTCCCTCCCTTATATGGCCAAGGGAAATGGCGCGTATCTGGTTGAAATAAATATTGAAGAAACGCCACTGACTGGATCCGTTAATGAATTTTTTCAAGGGTCGGCAGATAAGATTTTACCCGAATTGATCGTAAAATTACAGGATTCATTAATTTGAAAGGCTTAGAACAATATATCATCTGGTACGTTCAACAGAAAGATTATAATAATAAATATCCAAGACTTTAGACTTTCATGACACAAAACAATCGTAGCTATACTTTCATTTTTCTCATCATTAGTGTAACTATTATCCTGAATTGCGCTTATTACAATACCCTGTTTAATGCCAAGAGAAGTTATAATGATGGGATTGAATCTATTCAAAAAGAACCGGATAAAGAAAACCATCCACAGGCAAACAAATTTTTTGAGCAAACAATCGAAAAATGCTGGAAATTAATCGAATTATACTCCGATAAAAGTAAATATGCCGATGATGCATTACTTTATATTGTAAAGAGTGAGTACTACCTTGGTAAATACACCCAGGCAAAACTTCATGCGAATCAATTTATTTCAAAATATCCGGAAAGCGATCTTATTCCGGAATCCTATCTATGGCTCGGAAAAATACTACTCAAAGAAAATAACTTAGATAAAGGTAAAGAGTATCTTAATAAGTGCATAACCATTAGTAAAAAAAGCCGTTTGAGATCCGAATCATATTATGAATTGGGCAATATTGCCTTCGAGGATGAGAACTATCTACAGGCCATCGGTTTTTTTGAAAAAGCATTAAATGAAAATATTGACGAACAGTACGCGGCTTTTGTTCAATTTTACCTGGCTGAATCCTATTTTCAGCAGAAAAAATATAATGAGGCAATAGAAAGATACAGAAAAGTCGAGAAATTTTCGCCAAGTCTGGATGTTGAATACAAAACAAAATTCAATTTAGGGGTATGCTATGCAGAGATTGGGAAATATCAGGAAGCCCTTAAAATATTGAGAAAGATGCTTACTGCACCTCGATTTAAAAACTTCATTCCATTGATTAACAGTGAAATTGCCCAAATCTATTACAAGCAGAATAAACTTCAGGATTCAATAGATCTCTACAAGGAAGTCGTTCATGAACGTAAATCAAGTCCGGGAACGGCAATTGCGAGTTTTAACCTGGCAAAAATATACGAACAGGATATTGAAAATATTGATTCAGCAGTTTATTACTATGGTGAAGTAAAAAAGATTTATGCCAAGTATGACAGTGTAGAGGAAGCACAAAATCGTCATATCTTTTTATCAGAACTGAAAAAGATTAAGGATAATATCAAACGTGATCAGAGACTCGTATTTCGACTGGAAAATGACCGATATTTTCGGGATTCCTTATATACAGCACAGTATGAGGACTCTATCCTGTCCTTATTAGGAAAAAAATCCAGTTCAACCATTGATACCAGCACCTTAAATATTGACACCACAAATGTCCTCTATAGATACAATATCCAGAGTCTTGATTCAATAAAAAACGTATTATTGGACTCGATGGCCAGTCTCACTAATGATACTTTAAAGGGAAAGCTGGACAGTTCGCTCGCTGTAGTTAATGATTATATCATTTTTAAAGCTCCTAAAAAGGAGAAGGAACTGGAGACACGAAAGTTACCACAAATTAAGGAAGATTTAAAAAACAACAAATTTCACCTGGCTGAGTTCTTTCTTCTTCAAAATCAGGAATATGATTCCGCACTTTATCACTATAAAGATTTTTTGAAAACGTACGAAGATTCTATTCTGGTACCAAAAGCGATTTACTCTATGTACTATATCTATGATAGTCCTCAGAAGACAAACCCGGCAAAAAGAGATTCGTTGGAACAAATTCTGACCGAAGATTATCCGAATTCTCAATTTACAAAAGAAATTCTAAGGAAGCGGGGTTTACTTCAGGAAGAAAAGGAAAAACAGGATTCTTTAAATACAGTAGGGGAGATGTACTTTCTGAAAGCTGAAGACTATTACAGTCAAAACAAATTGGATAGTGCTTTATACTGGTATCGGCAAACTGCAGCATTGGATTCAAATTTAAAATGGTCGGCCAAGGCGCAACTAGCAGTTGCCTGGATTTACGAAATTGAGCTTCAGGATATTCAAAAAGCGGTCAAAGAATATACCCATCTTAATGATGCTTACAATTTACCTGAATATAAAAAATATGCCAGCAATAAAATCAAAGAGCCGGTAGTGGAAACACTATTAGTGAATGAAGATTCATTATTGGCGAAGCAGGATTCAACTTCACTGGCTTATGCAGCTTTGGACACTTCTTTTCACGTTCCATCGTTCGATGCCGAACCCAGTATTGGTACAGAAGGCGATAAATCCCCACTACCAAGTGTTGCCAAATCCAGACAATACCGGGAATGGCGCCAATATCGATCAAGTAACTATTGAGATGCTAATGACAAATTTTTCTACCAGAACTAAATTTCAGTTGAAGTCATTTTATCCTCTTATCACCATCCTCCCACTCCTGTTAATGCTTTTAGAGTGCTCCCACTCCAACAATATTCGAAACAGGTTAGGGCAGGACAGAAACGTTCGTGAAGATTATCGAAAAGACCGATCTGATGTTTCTAATAGAGAAACCTATATTGGATATGCTTCATATTACGCAGATGAATTTCATGGCAGATTAACTGCAAATGGCGAAGTTTTTGATATGAATGCCTTTACTGCAGCGCATCGAACCTTGCCTTTTGGGACCATTTGCCGGGTAACCAATCTGGAAAATAATAAGAGTGTTGAAGTCCGGATAAATGACCGCGGCCCATTTGTGGATAATAGAATATTGGATCTTTCCCGAGCTGCAGCCCAGGCTATTGGAGCATTAGTTTCCGGAGTTGTTCAAATACGCTTAGAGGTCCTTTCCAAACCAGAACAGAACTAAAAATTCAAATCTAAATAGCCTGAAATCCCCTGAACCCCTTTTCAAATATATTCAACCATTGTTTTAAATTGATTGATAAATTAAGTTAGAGCAGGAAAAAAATTATAAATGAAGGAGTTTTTTATGTCGAAACCTGTTGAAGTAACTGATGCGACTTTTGAATCCGAAGTATTGAAATCAAGCGAGCCGGTAATCGTTGATTTTTGGGCAGTTTGGTGCGGCCCCTGCAAAATGATTGCACCTATCATGCAAGAATTTGCTTCTGAATATGATGGAAAAATAAAAATAGCCAAAGTTGACGTTGATAATAATCCGAATATAGCTGTGAAGTATGGTATCAGGAGTATTCCAACCGTTTTGTTTTTTAAGGACGGCAAAGTTGTTGAACAAATCATTGGCGCATACCCAAAATCACACTTCCAAGATAAATTAAAGAAATTAATTTAAATTTATATCTGTCAGGGGAACGGATTTTCGTTCCCCTTTATTTTATCCTCACATTAAAATGCTCATCATAAAAAATTCAATATTTGTTAAAAGTATAATGGATCTAAGAGACAGACCCGCTCCTTCGCTACCGGAGTTCACTTTCGCCGGACGCTCAAATGTAGGGAAGTCCTCCTTAATAAACTCTTTATTAAACCGCAAAAATTTTGCCCGGGTCAGTAAAGAACCAGGAAAAACCAGATCCATAAATTATTATCAGATCAATGATTTGTTCTATTTTGTGGATTTACCAGGATATGGATATGCGCGAGTTTCAAAATCTGAGATAAGAAAATGGCAAACTGCAATTGAAAAATACATCCTGAAAAATGAACAAATCAGAATTATTTTTATTTTACTTGATGGTTTAGTTGGACCACAGGGGAATGATCTACAATTAATAGAATGGCTAAAATTTAATAAAATTAGTTTTATTATCATCGTTACAAAAATTGACCGGATTAATAATAGTCGTCGAGCACAGCTTAAGAAAAATCTGGTGGAAAATCTTGAACTGGATGAAAACACAATGGTGATTTTATTTTCGGCCAAAACATTACAAGGAAAGGAAGAGATTTTGACCTATATCGACCATATGTTAAAATAAAATATTTTATAAAAAATATTTTAGATTGACCTTGATTTAATAGGAACGTTTTCACAAATTTTGCAAAAAAATAAAAATAAATAAAGCAGGTGATATAATGAAAATTTTGATTAGTGACAAAAGCTCTCCCAGTTGTGCAGAAGTCCTGCGAAACGCAGGACATGAAGTTGATGAGAAATTTGGTATTACTCCCGAAGAATTGAAGAAGGTCATTGGCGATTATGAGGGACTTATCGTACGTAGTGCCACAAAAGTGACGGAAGAAATAATTGCCTCAGCAAAAAAATTGAAGGTAATTGGAAGAGCAGGATCCGGGGTGGATAATATTGATGTTAAAGCCGCTCAGAAAAATAATATTGTGGTTATGAATACTCCTGGTGCTAATACAAACGCGGTCGTTGAATTAACCTTAGGATATTTATTTGCACTTAGTCGTAATTTATATTTTGGTTCAAGTTCGATGAAAGAAGGGAAGTGGGAGAAGAAAAAATTAACTGGAACCGAATTACTGGGAAAAACCCTTGGTGTCCTTGGATATGGCAAAATCGGTAGACAGGTCTCCATAAAATCAAGATGTCTGGGAATGGAAGTGATCTGTTTTGATCCTTACGTGGGACGAGAAATTATAGACCAATTTGGAGTTAGGTTAGTTGCCGATATCGATGAAGTATTAAGTTCTGCCGATTATATTTCAATTCATGTCCCGAAAAACCCTGAAACAACAAATTTTATTTCCAAGAAGGAATTTTCTAGAATGAAGAAGGGTGTCTTCCTTATTAATTGTGCCCGGGGTGGAATTGTTAATGATGCTGATCTTCTGTGGGCTCTTAATGAGGGTATTGTTGCCGGTGCAGGTATTGACGTCTATTCAACCGAACCTCCGGAAGATTTGTCCTTGGTAAATCATCCAAATGTAATTTGTACACCACACATAGGCGCAGCTACAAAAGAAGCACAGGAAAATGTGGGCACCCAGATTGCCCAGCAATTTGTGGAACTGTTCGCCGGCAAAGGTATTCGCAATGCTGTAAAGCCGCGCGACTGAAATAGATTGAATAAAATAAACCTAATGTTAGCCCTGCTTTACAGGGCTTTCGTTTTATATATGAACTTGCATTCATTTTTATGGTAGAATATATTTGGACGCTTAATAGTGAGGAGTAATTTAATGTTACTTGATGATAAACAATACAAACTAAAAGTTGGCCTGGCTGAAATGTTAAAAGGCGGGGTCATCATGGATGTGACAAATGCAGACCAGGCAAAAATAGCAGAAGATGCTGGAGCTGTAGCAGTAATGGCTCTGGAAAGAATACCTGCAGACATTCGTACTCAGGGTGGTGTCGCTCGTATGAGCGATCCCAAATTAATCAAAGAAATACAGCAGGCGGTTTCCATCCCAGTTATGGCAAAGTGTAGAATTGGTCATTTTGCCGAAGCTCAAATTTTACAAGCTATTGGAGTGGATTTTATTGACGAAAGTGAAGTACTTACTCCTGCTGACGAAGAATACCATATTTATAAGCATCCTTTTAAGATTCCCTTCGTGTGTGGTTGTCGGGACATTGGAGAAGCATTACGAAGAATATCTGAAGGTGCAGCCCTGTTAAGGACAAAAGGTGAAGCAGGTACAGGAAATATTGTTGAAGCAGTAAGGCATATGCGGGCTGTACAGAGTGAAATAAAACGAATAACTTTGTTAAGGGAAGAGGAGTTAGTAGGATATGCTAAGGGCATTGGAGCACCTGTTGAAATAGTAAAATATGTAAAGGAACACAAAAAGCTCCCTGTACCAAATTTCGCTGCCGGAGGAATTGCCACTCCAGCAGATGCTTCCCTGATGATGCAGCTGGGCGCCGAATCGGTGTTTGTGGGCAGTGGAATTTTTAAATCAGAAGATCCTCAAGCAAGGGCAAAGTCCATAGTACGAACGATCACTCATTATCTGGATTTCGATATTGTGGCCAAAGAATCTGAAGGCTTAAAAGAAGCCATGAGGGGACTTGAAATAAGCGACATACCAGACGAGCAATTGCTGCAAACTCGCGGTTGGTAAGTTTATGAAAATAGGTGTGCTTGCTATTCAGGGAGATTTTTATAAACACATTCAAGCCCTGAATTTTTTAGGTATCCAGGCAAAAGAAGTCAGATCCGCAGAAGACCTAGACGAATGTGAGGGACTGATCCTTCCCGGCGGAGAGTCGACGACTATCCTGAAACTAATAACTAAAACCAATTTATTTGAAGAAATTCAAAAATTTGGAAAAAAACGGGTCATTTTAGGGACTTGCGCCGGAGCAATATTATTGGCGGATAAAGTGGCAAATCCACCAATGCAAAGTCTAAAATTAATTAATATTGAGATATCACGTAACGCATATGGCAGACAAATTGATTCATTTATTGATAGGGTAGAGGTATCTATCAATTCTAAAGAGGAGTTTATCGAAGGTGTTTTTATTCGGGCTCCAAGAATTCTTAAAATTGGAAAAGATGTAAAACCCTTGGGGTATCATAAAGACAGTATTGTTTTTGCTGAAAGCCATAATATTATTATCTCAACTTTTCATCCGGAGTTGACCAATAATTTTTTAATTCATAAGTACTTTATTTCAAAAATTATAAGCCTATAAAAAGTTTTCGCTTTGTTATTAACATATGTGAATATCTGCATATCATAAATATTTTACCCTCAATAACATTATCTCGAAATAATATTTTTTTCCCCAAGTACAATAGATATTTTTTGAATTATAAAAGGCAATAAATACCCATTTTAAAAGGATTCTTCTTAAGTAGTGGAAAATATAGAGGGGGAGATAATCTGCAAATAATAGTTTACATAATATATATTATATTAATTATATTGTGCATGTTATCATATTATATATCAGACGAAATTAAATCCCGATTAACTAAAATCTTTCATCACTGACTCAATTCTCTCCAGCGCCCAATATATCTCTTTCTCGTTGATCACTAAAGGTGGCGCAAAACGTATTATATGTTGGTGGGTCTGTTTTGCCAATAAACCCGCCTTTTTAAAATCTACACAAACATCCCAGGCAGTTTTTCCACTTTTTGCAGGTTTGATTACAATTGCATTCAACAATCCCATGCCCCTAACGATGGAAATGGCCGGTATTCGTTCAGTCATTTTTTGCATTTCAGTTCTAAAAATCTTGCCTAACTTTTCTGCATTTTCAGATAATTTTTCCTCCAAAAGAACCTCGAGTGCCGCCATGGCTACCTTACAGGCCAATGGATTTCCTCCAAAAGTGGATCCATGCTGACCGGGTGCAATTGTAAGCATTACTTCATCTCGGGCTAAAACAGCTGATACAGGCATGACGCCCCCGGATAATGCTTTTCCGAGGATCAAAATATCTGGTTTTACATTCTCATGATCAGATGCCAACATTTTCCCGGTTCTTCCAAGCCCCGTCTGGACTTCATCACAAATTAATAAAACATTCTTGGCTTTACAGAGTTCGGCAGCCTTTTTTAAGTATCCTTTATCTGGGACAACAACACCTGCTTCTCCCTGGATTGGTTCGACCATAAACGCTGCAATGTTGGGATCTTCTAAAGCTTTTTCCAAAGCATTTATATCATTATAAGCAATAATAACATAACCCGGCATGTAGGGTCCAAAACCTTCCTTGCAATCCGGATCAGTCGAAGAAGATATGGCAGCAAGCGTCCTGCCCCAAAAATTTCCTTCGGCAAATATAACTTTTGCTTTATTATTGGGAATCCCTTTTACGGTATAGGCCCATTTTCTGGCAAGTTTAACCGCTGTTTCTCCCCCTTCGACACCAGTGTTCATGGGTAACACCTTATCGTAACCAAACAGATTGGTAATGTATTTTTCATATTCCCCAAGCACATTATTATAGAATGCTCTTGATGTCAAAGTAAGTGTTGAGGCCTGTTCTACTAATGCATTTATGATTTTAGGATGACAATGTCCTTGATTTACCGCGGAATAAGCAGAAAGAAAATCCATATATTTTCTACCCTCTACATCCCACACCCAGACACCATTTCCCTTAGCAATAACCACATCAAGCGGATGATAATTATGAGCACCGTAACGGTCTTCTAGATTGATATAATCTTGAGAAACCATAAAAAATCTCCTTTTAATTCTTTTAGTTTAAATGCATTAAAAAATAATACGTTATATTATGAAAGGCAATGTGAAAGTATTTTCATCTTGAGTATGATTACATACTAATTTTTTTTGATCAATTTAACAAAATCATGTGAATATATTCTTGTTATCTTTTAAAATACTCTTATTGTATCATGGTTTAAATTATATTATAATTATCGTTTTCAGGAAGACGTGGAAATTATTTTAAGGAGCTGTGCATGAAATATTTGGGAAATATGCGGGTTGTACCCTGGTTGCCAGAAAAGATTTTGAGGTTAAAGGATCTGGCCTATAATCTTTACTTTTCCTGGCATCCTGAAGTAAGAGATCTTTTTATAGAAATAGACAGAGAATTGTGGAAAAAAACAAACCATAATCCAGTCAAATTTTTAAATGAAGTCCAGCAAAAAATATTAGAAGAATACTCAAAGAAGGAAGAATTCCTTAATAAATATAATAGCGTCTTGAATCAATTTGATATATATCTAAATGAGAAAAAAACCTGGTTTAAGCAGACATTCCCTGAAGATAAAAATTTACTTATTGGCTATTTCACTGCTGAATTTGGGCTTCACGAATCATTGCCGATTTATGCAGGAGGATTAGGAGTATTAGCTGGAGACCACATGAAGTCTGCCAGCGATTTGGGAATTCCCATTGTCGGCGTAAGTCTTTTCTACGATCAAACTTATTTTTGCCAGGAAATAGATGCCCAGGGGAATCAAATCGCCAAATATAACCAGCTAAATCCATTTGAACTTCCATTAAATTTAGTAAGAAACTCCGAAGATTTACCCCTGCTGATAGAAGTTCGCGTCGCCAGTAGAAAGGTATTTATTCAAATATGGGAAGCAAAAGTCGGACGTCGTATTGTATATCTGCTGGATTCAAATGTGCCACAAAATTCTGCACAAGATAGAGAAATAACCTCAAGACTCTATGGTGGCGACCAGGAAATGCGAATTTCACAAGAGATCATTTTAGGTATGGGTGGAGTCCTTGCATTAAAGGCTTTGGAGATAAATCCAAACGTTTGGCATATGAATGAAGGTCATTCTGTTTTCATGGCGCTCCAGAGAATTAAAGATCTCATTCATGCAACAGATGTGAATTTTGACGAAGCGCTTGAAGCAGTTTCATCGAATACAATTTTTACCACCCATACACCAGTTCCGGCCGGAAACGATGCGTTTCCCCTACCTATTAAAGATAAATATTTTCAGGAATACTGGGAATCTGTTGGAATCCGCAGACATCAGTTTATGGAATTAGGCTCGCAGATTCAACCGGAAGGGTATGAGATTTTTAATTTAACAATTCTAGCCCTCAATTTATCGCGATTCAGAAATGGAGTAAGCAAACTGCATGGTGAAATTTCGAGAGACCTTTGGAAAACTGTTTGGCCGGATTTGCCAACGCCTGAAGTTCCCATAAGTCATATCACCAATGGTGTACACTCTCCGAGCTGGCTGGCCAGAAAAACACGGGATTTATTTGATAAATATGTTTGTGATGACTGGAAAGAGAGTCATGATAATCCAAAATTGTGGAAATCCTTGGATAAAATCCCCAGGGAAGTTCTCTGGCAGACTAAACTGGAGATGAAGAAAAAAATGTTAAATCACGTGAAAGAGCGATTGGAGCATCAATTCAATCGAAATAAATTCGGTTCGCTCCAACTACTTCGGATGAAACAACTCATTCGGACCGACGCACTCACAATTGGATTTGCCAGAAGATTTGCAACTTATAAACGTGGTACGCTACTTTTTAGAGATCAGGAAAGGTTAAGTAAAATTTTAAACGATCCGGATCGGCCGGTCCAGCTAATATTTGCCGGTAAAGCACATCCAAAAGATAGTGGTGGACAGGATCTAATCAGGCAAATTTATGACTTTTCTCTGGATTCGGAATTCCGCGGAAAAATCCTTTTTGTTGAAAACTATGATATGGGATTAGCCCGAGACCTCGTATCCGGGGTTGATGTCTGGCTCAATAATCCCAGAAGAACCCAGGAAGCATCCGGCACAAGTGGGCAGAAGGTTGGGATGAATGGTGGAATCAATTTTAGCGTTTTAGACGGCTGGTGGGGTGAGGGCTATAATGGTGAAAATGGATGGGCATTTGGTGATCAGGAGGAACCTGCATCACTGGAGGATTGGGATTCATGGGACAGCGAAGAATTATATGATATACTTGAAAACGACATTATTCCATTGTTCTATGACCGGGATGAAAATAATATTCCTGTAAAATGGATTGAACGCATGATTAAATCCATGCAATCCGTTATACCGGTATTTAACACCCACAGAATGATAAAAGAATATGTCTTTAAAATGTACCAGCCGGCATATGAACTTGGTGTTCGATATGCAGAAGATAATTACAGCGCGGCCCGGGATATTGCCCGTTGGAAAGAAAAAATCGATTTACACTGGACCGAAGCGACTATTATCCCAGTTGAGAAAAAAGTTGCCCAAAATAATTCTATTATTCTAAATTTTGGCGAATCACGTGAGTTTGAAGCACATGTAAAACTTGGGAAACTATCTCCTGAAGAAGTTAAGGTACAGTTATTTATTACTCAAAATAACGGAAACTCAAATGATACTTTTGAGACTTTTGATATGGAAATGGTAAAGAAAACCTCAAACGGGATTTATTTGTATAAAGCCGTAATAAAACCATCCGATAGCGGCAACTATCGATACACTCTGAGACTTATACCTTATCACAAAAATCAAGCAAATCCGGTTGAATTCGGCCTGGCAAAATGGTACGATTGAAAAAGCATAATGCCAGAATGGATAATTATCCTATATTATAATATATTGCTATATAACGGAATTATTGTCAAGGCTTCCTCGACTAAATTGGGGATAATTTTATTCCTCTTCTTGGGACAACTCAAGCAAAATTCCACTAAAACTTTTGG
>CAYVKM010000076.1:0-18363 GCA_964452045.1 uncultured Calditrichaceae bacterium | reverse complement strand
AAATAAAACAAAAGAACACAAAATTTTTGTTGCATTATTCCTACTCAATATTGATATTTATATAGAAACGAAAATATTTTAATATCCTTATAAAAAGTAAAATTATGATGAATACCCAGGGAGGAGAAACCTCATGCGTTTTTCTACTGTGTTAATCTTTTTGTTGTTATGCCTGTCTCTGGTCTTTTCTCAAAATGAGTGGCAAATTATTCAGGAACCCCAGGTACCGGAAATTTACAGCCGGGATAATGTTTTCTTTCTCAATGAAAATGAAGGATGGATTGTAGGAAGCGTAGGGGCAACAACCGTAAATTATATCCTTCATACCAGTGATAAATGCCAGACCTGGAGTATTCAAAGTTATATTCCGGCAGGATCCGATACGGTGTGGAATGATGTCTTTTTTGTGAACAGCATGGTAGGCTGGGTAGTCGGATCAAATGGTGTTATCTGGAAAACCAACGATGGCGGGTTACACTGGATGAATCAGACACCGGGAATTACCTCGGTGGACTTACAGGCAATTTATGCAGTTGACACTCTCAATGTTTATGTCTCGGGAGATGATGGAGTAATTTTAAAAACCGCGGATGGCGGTTCCAACTGGGTGCTTCAAATGGCGGCCGGAGTTACCTCAGATCTGGATGATATCTATGCCTGGGATGCCAACAGGGCATTTTGCATCAGCGGAAATAATGATGGAATTATCTTGTACACCGGGAACGGAGGAACAAACTGGAATATGACCAATGCCCCTTTCCCCGGAGGCGCTCTCAGTCAAAGACAATATGCTTGTTTTGGTTTAACAAATGGAATAGGTTACAGCTCCGGTTACCATGGCACTGTTTTTAAAACCATAGATTATGGGGCCAACTGGACAAATGTAGCTGGTATTCTTGTCCCTTTATTTAAGATATTTTGGTGTATTACTGCTTTTAACGATCACATCTGGACGGCGGATAGTGATGGAAAAGTATACCACAGCAGTAATGCCGGTGCAAGTTGGGATACCTTAAACTTTGTCACCGCCAGTGACATTAACTATCTTCAAGCATTTAATGAACAACATGTCTATGTCATGGCAGAATACGGACAGCTATTTGAATCTAATGATGGCGGGCAAACTTTTACCCCTCTTTTAAGCTGGCCAAATATTCCTTTTGTCGATATGGTTTCCGCCGGGAATAATCTATTTTCGTTATCCGGCTCTGGTGGTGAATTAACTATAAGTCAGGATGGCGGATTTCACTGGTCATATCCAATTAAACCAAATCCTATGGTATGGGGTGGTTTAAGATCACTTTTCTTTATCGATGATAATACCGGTTTCTTTGCCGGTGATGATGGTATGATCGGCAAAACCATTGATGGTGGTCAGAGTTGGGAAATGAAATTAACCAGCTATGGATTCGGTAGTAACCGCCCTTATAATTTCATCTATTTTAAGGACAACATGAATGGTATTGCCGGTGGATACTCCGGTGTAATGCAATTCACCACCGATGGCGGCGAAATCTGGACAGAGGGAAGTATCGGATCCAGTACAGAACTTAATGATTGTATTTTCCTGGATGCAAATACTGGTATTATCGCCGCAAAAAGCGGTAAAATTTTCAGAAGTGTCGATGGTGGAACAAGCTGGGCAGAGGTTGTCGATATGGGATCCATGAGCATGCAGGATATAGCTTTCCTGGATCAGGACACCGGTTTTATCTGTGCAGCAGATGGGTATGTATACCAAACAACCGATGCCGGCGAAAATTGGTCGGAAAATGCTCATTTACTAAATAATAATACACCGGGAATTTCGCCTGACCTCTATCGAATACAATTTACCAACGATACCACCGGTTACATCTGCGGCGAAGCCGGCGCAATTTACAAGACAACAGATGGTGGGTTGAGTTGGGAGCAGCAAATGGTTCCCGCCTCAGTTACCGAAATCAGTTTTCAGGCAATGACCTGGTTGGATGAAAACACCGGATTCATCGCCGGACAGAATGGATATATCATTGGTATGACCCCAAATAGCATCATCGCCTACGATCCGGTGATTACTCACTATCAACTTTATCAGAATTATCCCAATCCGTTTAATCCCAGAACAAAAATACGTTTTGAAATACCACAGGCCGGACAAGGCACACTGACCATTTATAACACTCTGGGACAGGTTGTCAAACGACTTTTCGAGGGAAAGCTGGGGACAGGTGGATATACCTTTAACTGGGATGGGCACAATGATCTAGGATTATCTTCTCCCTCAGGAATCTACTTTTATCAGCTAAAAGTAAATAACTTCTCCCAAACAAAAAAAATGACCCTAATGCGCTAGTTATTCCTCCAAAAAAAATACCCCGTCGAAAATCCGGCGGGGTATTTTTTAAGAGTGGTTGATTTACTCTATTTCAACATTTTATCAATTATAGATTTTAAAGTATTGGTACTCTCGTCCAGATGTCGTTGGGCGGTAGTTTCCAACTCTGTACATTTCTTCTTCATGTCCTGAATAAATTTTTTATCCGTAATTTGAGGCAAATTTATCAATACATTGTAAATACCCCCACGAACTCCGGTAAACGCTATCTGAGCGCCAACACCCGCATCGGTGGCGGAATTCTTGTTCCCGATTTCCACTACTCTTTTGGCGGTAATCAAGGCTTCCAGGCTCAGTTCTGCTGTATTTAACGGAACCATAACCGCTTGCTTTAATCCGTCCTGAATCGCCCTTTCCCGCTCCTCGATTTCCTCTTTTGTGTTTTGGGGCAACCGTCTCGCTGTCATATATGCATTAAAAGCATTGGTATCGTCATCAACAGCCCGGATAAGTTTGTCCTTAATTTCCTGGGCTTTCTCGGCAAGCTGGGTGAGTTCTTCCCAAGCATATTCATAACCCTTCTTTCCAATTGTCAAATTACTGACCATACTGGCCAAAGCAGCCCCCAGTGAACCAGCCAGCGCGGCAATTGAACCGCCACCGGGTGCAGGGGTTTCCCGGCTGACTTCATGGATTAAATCTGCGGTTTTCAAAGATACCAAATGACCATGATCGATAGTAGGCAAACCGATAATTTTTTCCTTGGCTTTAAACGGGGATACATCATTCAATCCCATGGAATAGATAGCAGTTTCGATAACATCCTTTACCGGTATACCGGTGGAACGACCTTGTCTTTGTAAATAATATTTGCCTCCCTGATAAATGGCCTGAAACGGAATGAGTCCGACCACTTCACTTCCGGTTACCACCAATCCACGCTGGGCAGCTAGTTCCCGGGCCTTCTCCAACACCAAATGTGGGGGTGATATTTTATAATTGGTAAGATTAATGGAGATCTGTGCCCGTCCATATTCTTCGACATACCAGCCAATTGCTTTACATTGTTTAAAAAAACCAGGCGTCTTTACTGATCGACCTATCGGATTTTCCGGATCGGTATCATGCTCTCGAAGTAATTCATACAAATCATAATTATGTTCTTTTTGACAATGTTCAACGGTCTCCTTCATCGTCTTACCGATAAAATCGCAATCCCCACAAGGATAATAATTCTCCCGGTATTTCATTAAATCTCCACGCATGTAAATGGAATCATCAACATTCTTGCGTGCGCTGCGGCCTTTTTCCCGGAGCTCAAATGCAATATCCATCGCATACTGTTTTTCCTTGGTATTCAGGGTAATGTTATAGGCAATTAGAAATTCCCGGGCACCAATAGCAGTTGAACCGGCTTTTGCATTGAATTTGGCCGGTCCAAAATCCGGTTTCCAGTGCGGATCCTTTATCTTTTCCTTGAAGCCCTCATATTCGCCCTGTCGGATGCTGGCCAGATTTTTTCTATCCGGTTTTTGGGCACTCTCTTCATAAAGGTAAACAGGAATATCCAATTCTTTTCCAACCCGGGCACCAACCTCTTTTGAAATTTCAACACAATCCTGCATGGTTACCCCTTCAACCGGGACGAATGGACAGACATCTGTCGCACCCATACGCGGGTGAGCACCACTGTGTTTTTGCATATCTATGACAACCGAGGCTTTTTTGATTGCCTGGAAGGCCGCTTCCTTCACCGCGTCCGGTGTACCAATAAAGGTCACGACAGTTCTGTTTACATCTGCACCCATCTCGACACTGAGGAGCCTGGCACCATCCACGGCCTCGATCTCATTTGTAATCTGATCGATAACACCTTTGTCATGACCTTCAGAAAAATTAGGAACACATTCAACAATTCTGGTCGTCATAGAAAATCTCCTGATTTATCCGATTCCAGTTCAAAAAATAAAGGGTACTAATTTAAGATTAGCACCAAAAGCCTGAAAGCCATTTTATAATTTGATTTTACAGATTGGATAGGAAAGAAAAAATTTGGTAATACTAATTTCAGGAATTGATCAAATTTGATTATTATTCCTTAATATCAATGGATTTGATAAATTTCTCCAAATCGACTGCCGTTTTTTCCACCTCGGTATCAAATGCCCCGCCACCATGTTTTAACTGAAAAACCATTCGCCGATTTTCTTCATCAATGTTGCATCCCCAATTAATTAAATAAGGTATAACACCAGATTCCTGTACCAGGCGAAGTGCTTTTTTCGGGGAAATGTGTTTTAAGGTAATTATCTTGATCATTTATTTTCTCCTGCTCTCAGCTAAATATAAAGAATTTTCCAGCAATTTTTAGCAATATTTTTTTCCGGATCTGATAAGTACCGCTAGTTTCACTTTGTTTGATCTAAAATCTGCTGTAATTCATTCTGGGAAACTTTAAGCAAACCCGGTTTCAATAACCGTGGAGTCAGCGTTTTCCAGTTGGAATCTTTCAGAAAGATATATCTAAAAATCGGCAAAGCGTCTTCCAACTTTCCCATATTGGCTAAAGCAACCGCATGCCAATATTTCATTTCCAGATTATCCGGTTGCATTTTTTCTGCTGTACTATATTCCCGCAAGGCTCCGGCTTCATCATCTTTTTCAACCGCAAGATCCCCGGCGTTCATATGCTCGTATGCCCTATGAACGGTTAATAATCTTTTTATCTCTTTCACCGGATCCGGACTATCCTCTACCCGCAAATCAATCAGTTTATCCTCCCAAATCTTTCCGGTGGATTTTCCCCGTACCAACAGCAAAGCTGCCGATTGTTTACCTCGAATATCCCCACCGGCATTCTGGGCGGCTTCAAGCGCAGTAACCAGACGTTCTGCCAGCGAGCCAGTTGCATGTTTAAAAGCATTTTCCATTGCCGGCCATACAGATTCGTTTAACATCAGATTCGCCTGAACTGAATAATAATTTCCCGTTAAATGCCCTGCGGCAGCAATACATTTTCCTCCGGTATATGCCACACTATTTCCCTTTACATCAATGAGTGCGGCCTGCCTGAATGCCCGCCCCTCATCTTCTTCCAGAAGCATATCGAGTGTTTGCTCAGGAGACAAACCTGACTTCATCAATTCCAATCCTCTTGGTCCATACGAAGGATTTACAAAACTCTGGGTTGCCACTGCACCCACACCCGCTTCAGCCCAAATAACCAAACTTCCCACCGAGAACCAATGAGATTGTACTGCGGCTCCGATCTCTCCGGTAGTAGAATCCACAGCAATTATCGAGTAGGTATGGGCAAGATTTCCCAGAGGTATCTGCTGAGCAAAAGCTGATAAATTAAAAATAAACAGAGAAAGGACAAAAATTTTAAGTTTCATCTTATCCCCAATGAAAATTGAAATAAAAAGAGATTCACGAAAATGCAACAGCCCAAAAACCTAATAGACTTGATAAATAATATACTGAACAAAAAAACAAGTGATACGGATGAGAGATAATTACTTAAAACGGAAAAGGGGTATTATTTTAAAGAAAAATAAATACCCCTTAGCTAAGTATTATTTATATCCAAAAAGCATACTAAAGATTATTAACAGAATTAAGGCAATACCAATAAACAAAAATGTGTAACCAAATATTCGTACCAGCAAAAGTCTCTTGGGGGTGATTTCTTTTAAGACCACCTTCTTTTTTAACATTCCACTCTCTTTTAACTGCTGATATTCCAGGGGACGATATTCTTTATACTCATCCACCGGAACCAGACCGGTAAATATAACCGGATCCAGTGGAAAAGATTCCGGACGAAGATGAGTGTTGAAAAAGTGAATGGTAAAAATAAAGCCGACTGCCAGAAGTGCCTCGTCACTGTGAATGATAGTTGCTACATTAATGAACCATCCCGGGAATATCAGGGTAAAAAATTCAGGAAACCAGAGCATAAGTCCGGAGAAACCAATGATAAAAACACCCCAGAACACAGCAAAGTAATCAAACTTTTCCCAGTAGGTCCATCGTCCATAATCCGGTCTGGGCCCAAATCCTAAGAACCATTTGATATTTCCCCAGAAATCCTTCAAATCTTTCTTGTTAAACATCATGGAATTTTTACCAAAAATCATTTCCCTCCATGAGGTTTTAGTCTTGATTTTATTCCGAATAACACTAATAATATGAGAGATAAAATAACCAAAGGTAATAATCGCCGCAAAACGATGAATGGCGCCTGCCGTTTTTACCCCACCGAATACTTCAGCGAAAACCTGAGCCCAAGGCAGGTTGGCAAATTTTAACATCATACCGGTAAGAGCCAATAAGACAAAACTCAATATCACAAAAATATGGGTAATTCTCTGGGTGGAGTTGAACCTCTGGATATAATACTTTTTATGAATGGTTTTATGTTCTCTATTTTTCAAGAGTTGCCGATACGAGCGTGGTAACCATAAAAGTGTGTGTAAGCCAAAAAAACTGAATACACCGATCAATAAAGATGTCATTGCCCAAAAGGTAAAATGTAAAATGGGATATTTTGCCCGATCATGGTGTGTGGCGTGAGTAAGATAGCCTGTAAATCGACGGTTAGCATCGGGATGACACTTCTGGCAGGTATTTACAATATTATTAAAACCAACGTGTGAATTGGCGTTGTCCACCTGCTGAATATCATGTGCACCATGACAATCCGAACATTTTGCGGCATCCCCAAATCCGAGCGTATAGGCTTTACCGTGCATAGTTTCCACATATGTTTCAGACAGCCTCTGGTGGCAAGAACCACATTGATGGGTAACCTCGGTCATAAACTGGTCCTGATCATGTTGCTTGATCTTATGGGCAGAATGGCAATCCTCACAATTCGGAAGCTTCTCATCCGTTTTGCTCACGGTAGGACTATGAATGCTGTTGACATATTCATTATAAATGCCTTTATGACAGGTTGCACAGGTAGCTGCCAAATTTTTATGATTAACTGTGGAACGTTCATCTTTGCTTTCAAGAATGTAATGTGTTGAATGACAATCGATACAAATTGCACTTGGTAATAATCCCTTTTTAACCAAACCAATTCCATGAACGCTCATCGAATAGTCAACATATGCAGTTCCGAATATAGCACTGATTGTATCTTTCTTTGCTATTTTAGCATGGCAATCGCCACATAGCTCCGGAATATTTGCCCGGTACGTTTTATCCCGTTCATCCAGATGCGAGAGCACATAGTGCTTTCCATGACAATCCGTGCAATAAGGAGCATTAGGATTTTTTTCAAAATAGGCATTTCCATGATTACTGACAAAATAATCCTCAGCAATCTGGGCATGACACTTTGAGCAATCCACTCTTCCTACTGTATCACAGGGTCTGGAATGTTGCGGTGTGATATCTGAATGACATTTAACACAGGCAATATTTTTGTGAACCGAATTTTGAATTTCATCCTTTTTTACTACAAGTGAAATTCTCTCTCCATCCACAGTTTTATGAACATCCTCTTTTTCATGACATTTCAGACACTCTCTGTCTGAAGTTCTGATCACGAGATTTGCCTTTTTTATTCGATGCGGCTGGTGACAATCTGTACAGGCAGGAATGGCACCAGGCTCTTTTTCCCACAGTTCGCCTTTTATCACCTTCTGATGAACCATTTCGATTTGAGCATGGCATTTTTCACAGGTTTGCGCAATCTTACCAACTGAAATTGTAGAACGCGCATCGGTATGTGGCAGAACGAGATGATTTCCATGGCAGTCATTACAGGTTGCCGTAACGATCAAACCCTGCTTGAACAATCCGGTACCATGGATACTCTGGGAGTAATTGCTCAAAATATCCTTTTCCGGAATGTTATAGACCCGGGCAACCGGTGCACCTTCCCGATGGCATTTTCCACAAAGTACCGGAATATTCATTTTATAAGTTCGGGATTTGGGATTGGTCCGGGGAAGAATATCATGTATACCATGACACTCTTTGCAATTGGGTGCATAGGGTGCACCACGCTTCAGGGCAGTTCCGTGAATACCTGTATAAAATGCTTTACTGGCATCATCATGGCAATTACCACACTCAACCTTTTCCAGGCGTTCCGGGTGAGGAAAATCTTCCACATCCGCATCATAGTGGCAGTTCACACATTCCACATTCCGGTGAACGGACTTTTCAAAGGCCTGGTAATCCACAAATAAAGAGACCGTTCTCCCCTGTCTCTCGGTGGTCAGGTCAGGATCACCATGACACATCAGGCAATCTTCATTGGTTGCCGGAAAAACCCAGGATGCAAATACAAACAAAAATATGAAGGTCTTGGATAATTGTAGCTTAAATCTCATATTTTGTCCTGTTTAATATTAATATATTCACAAACTTTGTTAATACTATAATTTTGAACTACTAATAAATACGCAGAAAATGACTTCATTCACATTGTAAAAGAATATATATTTTTAAACAAATTTAGTCAATAAAATTTATTTTTCACACATTTGGAAATTAATTCTTTTTGATTTCAGATCGAATTAAACATTATCTTTCCATATTCGTATGTAACATAAATTGGGCAATTAAATAAAGGGATATTTGTTGAAAGAATACTGGATTCGTTTATACTCAAAAATCTTGCCTTACATCAAAAATATTCTGCCAAAAAAGTTTACCCAAGTTGACTTGCTTTGGGCAATCGGATGGTTTCTCAGCACCTATATTATTATATATACGCTGCCCGATTTTCCCGCATACTCGGTTTTGCTGCTAATTATTTTTGGATATTTCTCTAAAAAATTGCTTTCCTTGCTGTCTACAAGGTATAAACTTACTACAGAGTTTCTTCTCATCTTATTTCTACTCATTTACTTTGTAGAATTCGGATTTTTATCTTTAACCAATTTCCAAACATCAGTTACTCAGAATTTTCAGACGAGTCCCAACACATTTTTAACTTTTCTGCAAACTGGAATATTAGCCCTACTTAGTTTGATTTTCACACTCATCCTGGTAATAAACAGTAAAGGAAAAAAACGGGTACTTATTTATTACATCTTCCTGGGATACTTAGCTGTAACCATTCTAAAAGAAAATAGTAATCAGTTGTGGTTTTTGTCTGAGTTTTTCCTGGTTATTATACTCTATCGGAAAACTTCTTGGACAGAAAAATTAAACCGAAACCAATGCTGGCTATATTTTATTATTCTTCTCATTCTTTTTTTGAATTTATCAATTTACCCAAAACACTCGGTAGTTCCTGCACAATTTAGCTCAGAAAATATTACCTGGTATTTTCTGCCCAAATTTTTATCCACCTTATTCAAACTATACATACTGGCGATTCTGATCAAAATACCATTCATTTTGGTTTACCATCATGCCAGTTTGAGTCGAAAAATCAGAATTGCCGGCTGGCTTCAATCGAGTATTCCACAATTTATTCAATTAATCCTTCTACTATTTTTCTTCTATTTTTTTCTGGCAGGTTGGCAGGCTGAAAATCTGAAAAGTTCAATTCAGAATCAACTCACACAAATTCAGGAAGGTCTGTATCCGGCAAAACAGGACGTTTTAACTTATACTAGGGGTGACTCTCTCAAAGAACTCAAAATTCCGGGGAATGATTCGATAAAACTGAATGATCGGTCCATAGACCAGGCGATATTCGCGGTAAAGAAACTTTCCGAAATGGATACAAATTCCTATAGCTATTATCTTTATTTTAGATCGGATACCGCAAATGAAAAAATATATCTGGTAAAAATTGATTCCTTGTTTCTCAATTCATTGAAAAAAAATTTACCGCTGATCGCTGCATCTCATCTTGCAGCCTATCCGTTTCATAAAACTGGATGGGACTCCATTTTTTATAATATTCGTTTCTGGCAAAATGAAAATAGTTACAACGATTTCAAGATTTTCCCATTCAGTCTAATACCAAATAAGACTAAACAAATCTTGATGGTTCGACTCGAGAAAACTGACAAATCCGGACCGAGGATAAAAATTGTCCAGCAGGATATGTTTACTGCAGGCAGAGTCTATCTTCCCCTTTATGCTGACAATTTTGAACGGAAGGGCTTTTTCGCCTTTGATGTCATCATCATGACCAGCTTTACCTTCTTCTCTTCTAACCTGATGAAGCAGATTCTTTTCTGGCTCCTTATCTACTTCCTGATCAATTTTCTGATTATCCGACGGGTGATAAAATTTGGAAACGCAATTAACCAGATCATCCTTCAGAAGTTCGACCGGCTAAAGCATGGCATTAGGCAAATTTCCGGGGGAAATTTAGACTATAAGATTCATCTGGAAGGTGAAGATGAGTTTGTCGAATTTGCACAACGGTTCAACCAAATGGGTGTTGAGCTGAAGAGAAAGATTGCTGAAGTCCGAGAAAAAGAGCGGTTTGAGTATGAATTAAAAATTGCCAAGGAGGTTCAACTCAGTTTGCTCCCTGCCCAACTGCCGGTCATTCCGGGATATGAAATTGTCGGAGCGATGCAAACAGCCAATGAAGTTGGTGGTGACTTTTATGATGCGATCCCGATAACGCCAAATAAATATCTTTTCGTTGTAGGTGACGTTTCAGGAAAAAGCACTTCGGCGGCATTCTACATGGCGCAGTGTATCAGTCTAATCAGATTCGCTTGGCAATTTACCACCCGACCCGGAGATATATTGTTGCGTCTGAATAAATATTTCTCTCAAACCATCACCGATAAAAAAATATTTGTAACTATCATAATTGGCATCCTTGATACCGAAAAAAATTCAGTCGAGATCTTTCGGGCTGGTCATAATAATCCTTTATTTTTCTCGAGTTTGAAAGATCAGGAGATAGCAGAAATTAAAATATCAGGATTGGGCATTGGGCTGGAACGTGATGGAAAGCAGTTTGAAAAACATTTGCAGCGTAAAGTAATTCGGATGAAGGTGGGAGATGTACTCTTTTTATATTCAGATGGAGTCGTAGAAGCAGCCCGGACAAAAAAGTCAGATCCCAACCAACGAGAATTTTTCGGTGAAAAAAGACTATTGACCTTATTGAAGAATAACAGAGAAAAAAATACAAACGAGATTTTACAAATTACCATGAACGAACTGAAGCTTTTTTATGGAGATGAAACTTACATTGATGATTTTACCATTTTGATTTTAAAACGAAATGCGAAAGATATCAGTTCAACAGAGTAATGAATAAAGGTTAGAAAATGGACTTTCTATACCACTATTATTGTTGAACCCTTCCTCTTTTAAAAGCTCTTTGTCACTCCGAAATTTTTAAATAATCTGTTTCTTCACACAATAAACTATTGCTTTCTCAAATTTATAAATTATATTCTTTTTTAAAGAGCACTTCCCAAAGCTCTCATTTATAAAAAGTCAAACGACCACCTTTTTATAGTTGTCTGGGATAATTTTATTCGTTCACAGCTCAAGAGCTGAACAATCCTGAATAGGATTAATTTTTTCATTAGCCAAAAGTGCATTTAAATTTCCGGAGGATTTTATATGTCAGGTAATTCATCAAACAATAAAAACAATGGTAATTTTTATCTCCCAGGGAAAGATGTTGTGAAAAATGCCAATGTCAGAGAGTACGATTCTTTATATAAAAGATCCATAGAAGACAGAGAGGGATTTTGGGGCACGGAAGCCAAGAGTCTGGAGTGGTTCAGGAAATGGGATAAAGTACTAGACGATACAAATAAACCCTTTTACAAATGGTTTGTGGGCGGGAAAATAAACATCGTTCACAATGCCATCGACCGGCATCTGAAGACCTGGAGAAGAAATAAATTGGCTCTAATCTGGGAAGGCGAACCGGGAGATTTACGGACTTTTTCTTATCATGCCCTGAACCGGGAAGTATCCAAATTCGCTAATGTATTGAAAAGTATGGGGGTGCATAAAGGGGATATTGTCACTATTTATATGCCGCAAATTCCCGAGCTGGCCATTGCCATGCTGGCTTGTGCCAAAATAGGTGCTGCCCATAGTGTCGTCTATGGTGGTTTCAGCGTCGAAGCGCTGGCAGAACGGATCGAGGATGCAGACAGTCGAGTTTTGATCACTGCCGATGGTGGGTGGCGCCGCGGTAAAATCACCGACTTGAAAAATATAGCAAATGAGGCAATGAAGCGGTCACCAACCATTGAAGTTTGCATCACCGTGAAAAGAACTGGTCATGAGGTATTTATGGAAAACGATCGGGATTTCTGGTATCACGATCTGATGACTTTACCTATTGCCAGCGCTAAATGCAATACCGAAGTAATGGATGCGGAAGATATGCTTTTTATTCTTTACACTTCCGGGACCACTGGCCGGCCAAAGGGGGTTGTGCATACCCACGGAGGCTATAGTGTATATACCTCCTCCACCCATCGGATGGTGTTTGATATTAAAGAAGAAGATCGCTGGTGGTGCGCGGCGGATCCCGGCTGGATTACCGGTCACAGTTATATCGTTTACGGCCCGCTGATAAATGGTGCGACAATCCTGATGTATGAGGGTGCGCCAAACCATCCCTATCCTAATCGCTGGTGGCAGATGATCGAAAAATACGGCGTCACCATACTCTATACCTCACCCACTGCCATTCGCGGTCTCATGCGATTCGGCGAAGCCTGGCCAAACCGGCACGATCTGAGCACCCTGCGCTTGCTTGGCTCGGTGGGAGAACCGATAAATCCCGAAGCCTGGCGCTGGTATTACCGTGTGATAGGAAAAGAAAAGTGTCCTATCATAGATACCTGGTGGCAAACAGAGACCGGCGGATTCATGATCACCCCGCTACCGATAACTCCGCTAAAACCCGGCTCTGCCACCAAACCATTTTTCGGAAACGAGATCGGCATCGTGGACGAAAAAGGCAAAGAAGTAAAAACCGGGGAAGAAGGAAAGCTGGTTATAAAATCTCCCTGGCCTGGAATGGCAAGAACCATACACAAAGATCCGGAAAGATACAAAGAGATCTACTGGAAGGACTATGAAAAACAAGGCTGGTATAAAGCGGGAGACTCTGCCCGGATTGACGAAGACGGATATATCTGGATTATTGGCCGTATTGATGACGTTATTAAAGTGAGTGGTTACCGACTTGGTACTGCTGAGATCGAAAGTGCTCTGGTAAGCCATCCCTATGTGGCAGAAGCCGCAGCAATTGCTTTACCTCACGAGCTTAAAGGAAATGCCATCCATGTCTTTGCCATTCTCAAAGCTGGAAAGACAGGTGATAAAAAACTTGCTGAGGAATTAAAAAATCATGTCAGCCATGAGATTGGCCCGATAGCCAGACCGGAAGAGGTCACCTTTGTAAATGCCCTGCCCAAGACCCGTAGCGGTAAGATTATGCGCCGGGTATTAAAAGCCCGAGCGCTCGGTCAGGAAGTTGGAGATTTAACGACACTTGAGGAATAAAAAAGGGGCTCATCAGGCCCCCTTTTTTATTTATTTAACAAATTTCTTGAAACGTTCATTGATGCGACCCCAATGCAGGGTTGCCAGAAAGTTGTCTATATACGCCGCTCTGCCTGGCCCATCTTTATGATAATAGGCATGTTCAAACACATCGCAGGCAATGAGAGGAATCCCTCCCCAGATTGCACCGTACTGGTGTTCATCAACCAGCACATTCAGTAACCGGCCGCTGTACAGTTTGTCAAATACCAGCAAGCCCCAACCACTCAGTTTCGCTGAAAAAGCCGCAGCTTTAAAATCTTCCTTCCATTTTTCCAGGGAACCAAATTCTTTTTCAATCGCAGCAACCACTTCAGGACCTTTAGATGGATCGCCATCGCCACCCATGTTTGACCAGTAAACATCGTGCAATAATGCGCCGGAATGATTCCAGGTGAGCCGCCTTTTCAATTCTCCAATCTCACTGTAATTTCCGTTAGCTTTGGACCGATCTGCCGTCGATAATGCATTCTCTATCGTATTTAAAGCAGTAACATAACCTTTATGATGCTTGTTATAATGCCAGTCTGTTGTTTCGGGAGAGACTACATTTTTCAAAAGCGATTTCGCCTCATCATCTGAATAAGGGCGTGGATTAAACTTCCATTCATAAGCCATACAATAACTCCTTTCTGCTATTTATTATTTTAACCATCTGAAAAATCATAAATCAATTTCACCTCTTGAGCTAAAAGGCTATTGAGAATGATTATACATAAGAAAAATAAAAAAGTTCGTTTGCGACAATGCCCATTAAGATTAATAAACGGTTAACGGATTGCTAATTAGATATATTTGGCAGGAAAAAGTTACACGACCGGCGAGCTTTCGTCCACTTCTTTGGTGCGGAAGTATGAACAACATAAAATATCAAAATCCCTGATGTTGCGCACAGGATCAAAATCTGTCTCGTAACGGAGCCGGCATTCATGTGCTTTTTGCTCACCCTGGGGGCAGAGCATATTCATGACCGGACAGTATTTTGGATCGTGTTTATCAGATATTTTTCTTTTCACCTTAATATCCCAAATTTTATTAACCCAATCTTACATTGAAAATATAAATCAAATAATAATCAAATTAAAGTGTTTAAACTAAATATTTTAGTCCTACACTTTCTCTTTCCGCCATTAATATTCCTCTTCCTATTGTCAAGCATTTTCTTTGCTCCCTGAAATCCAGATTTTTGAGCAGTCTTCCTCAATTAATAGAAAGTTATTTCCGCTTTCCGTTGTTCCGGCGAAATATTCCAACCAATGACCAGATCAACTTCATTTTCTACGATTGTACCAGGCAATAATATCCCCTTTATCATTGAACCTTCAGTCGTTTTCAAATCACATCGTATTCTAAGTTCCGGTAGATAAGTATGGGCATAGAGTCCCACAATCTTAAAAGAACTTTCCAGGGTCCGGGCTTGTGAATTTGCATCATGTTTTATGACTATTTTATTAAAATCCCCTGAAGAAGTAATGATGGACCAATCCTTGATTTTCTTTCCAATTAAGAACTTCTCCAGTGTTTTGAAAAGGTCCTTATTTGCAGGAATGTGCAGACGAATGGTTTTTAAGCTGCCGGGTAAAAAATCCATAAAATCACCTACAACAATATATCATATTCAGCCCTGATCCGAAAGAGTTTATATAGTTAAATTTATTTAACCAGAGAACGTTCAGCAAGTTTTTGACCGCTTTCAGTAAGGGTAAGAAAATCTTTCTCCCTTTGGATATGATTTTTTCCCTCCGCTTCATTAATAACTCTATCGATTAGTGATTTTTCCCAGTGAAAATGTTCAGGGAGATGGTTGATCCGGCATTCCCGTGAAGCCTCAGGTAGTCCTTCATGATTTAATAAATGAACCAGCAGCATTTCGACAGCAAATTCAACCCGCTGCCTTGATTTTCGCCGGGCAATAGCAACAAGTCCATTCTGGGGCGCCAGCAGGAATACAATAATAAATATAACGCCGACCATGGTTGCCATGGAGCCGGCAATAGATACATCCAGGAAATGGGCCAGCCAGTAACCTAATATTGCACTCACCATTCCCAAAAAGCCACTTAAAACAAGCATCCATGAAAGTCGGTCAGTCAATAAATAGGCGGTCATGGGAGGACCGATCATCAGGGCAACCACCAGGATGGAACCTACTGCATCGAATGCACCAACCGCAGTTATGGAGACCAGCGACATCAGACCGTAATGGATAAGTCCCGGTGAAAATCCAAAGGCAGCTGCCAGTGCGGCATCAAAAGTAGCCAATTTCAATTCCTTATAAAAAACCAGAATAAATACCAGGTTGATCAGGAAAATCCCCAGCATAATGTAGAATGCTTTTGGGCCAATATCATGGCCAAATAACTCAAATCGGTCAAACGGGGCAAAAGCCAGCTCACCTAATAGAACAGCATCTGTATCAAGATGAATATTCCCGGCATAGCGGGAAATCAAAATCACCCCTATGCTGAAAAGCGCCGGGAATACCAGTCCGATCGCGGTATCTTCCTTTACCAGACGGGTTTTGTTAATCAACTCCACTATACTAACAGTCAGCACACCGGTCAGGGTTGCTGCTAAGACCAGAAAAGGGGAAGAAATATCTCTGGTCAGGAAGAAAGCGAGAACGATCCCCAGCAAGATTGAGTGACTGATGGCATCACTCATCATGGCCATCCGCCGAAGGACAAGAAATACGCCAGGCAGGGCACAGGCTAACGAGACCACAGTAGCAATCATTTGTATTTCAACCTGGGCACTAAACATCAATCTTTTTCCTTATCATGGGATAATCCTTTTGCTTCGGAAAATCCTTTTTCGGTTAAAACCCAGTTACCGGAGGGCAATTGCCTCACCCAATTTCGGGAATTCAATTCCTGCAGACTCCGGTCAACCCCACCATGCCCGATACTCATTGTTCTTAAGACTTCTATGGGATGACCATGATGGATGTCCCCATGCTGCTCGGCAAGGATCAAGAGATCATTCAATACCGCTTCAACCTGAAGTCTACGCCGATTGCGCTGTTCCTTAATCCATCTCCAGAGAAGCCCTCTTTGTGAAGCAAACAAAATTGAGATGATGACAAAAACGGTTAGACAAAGAACAATAGTAGGTCCAGTGGGGAGTTTCGCTGTGGTACTGCTAAAAATCGCCCCGATTATCCCGGACAGAGCGCCAAAAATCGCAGAAAGTATAACCATCTTGCCCAGTCTATCGGTCCACTGCCGGGCGGCAGCGGCAGGGGCGACAATCATAGCGCTCATTAAGACAACACCGACTGTTTGCAGGCCAATCACGATCGCCAGTACCAACAACCCGGTTAGTATAAAATCCAGGGTTTTTACCGGGAAGCCAATACTGAAGCCAAAGTCGGGATTAAAACTTAATAATTTGAATTCTTTCCAGAATAGTAGTAATACCAGTAATACAAACAAACTTAAAACGGACATGCTTAAAACATCCTGTTCCAGTAAAGCTGCAGCCTGGCCAAATAAAAATTTATCCAGACCGGCCTGGTTTGCATAGGGCTGTTTTTGAATATAGGTGAGCAAAACTAGTCCAAACCCGAAAAAAACGGAAAGAATCAAGCCTAGCGCACTATCGTCTTTCAGATGAGTTTTTTGCAGGATAAGGGTAATAAAGTATGTTCCGATCCAACCGGCCAGAGCGGCTCCCAGAACCAGAATCAATGTCGCCTTCGATTGGGTCAGCAAAAACGCCAGGGCAATCCCCGGTAGCGCCGCATGGGATATCGCATCACCCAGAAGGCTTTGTTTTCGCAGGACCGCAAATGTGCCCAGGGCACCGCTTACTATACCGAGAATACCCGAACCCAGTGCAACCGTCCGGAAGGTATGATCTGAAAAAAATTCAAAAATTGCAGAAGGCATAATTGGTCAACCGGAAAGATTGGATTTATTAACTTCGTTTTTCAGATTTTCATGGGTGTGATGGGTTAAAAAAGCCACCTTACCACCATAGGCAAGACGCAGGTTATTTTCGGTAAACGCTTCCCTGACTTTGCCGCTGGCAATACTTCGAACATTAAGTAACATGACCCAGTCAAAATACTCAGAAACGGTTTGCAAATCGTGATGAACAACCAGAACAGTTTTACCAGCCTCCCGAAGTTCTTTCAACAATTTTACGATCGCTTTTTCAGTTGTGGCATCCACACCCTGAAACGGCTCATCCATAAAATAAACCTGAGCCTCCTGCACTAAGGCCCTGGCCAGAAATACCCGCTGTTGCTGTCCTCCTGAAAGCTGGCTGATCTGCCTTTTTTTAAAATCGAGCATCCCTACTTTTTGCAAAGCTTCTTCCGCCAGCTGCTGTTCAGTCTTGCCAGGCCGGCGAATCCACCCCAATTCGCCATAGCGACCCATCATAACTACATCCAGAACATTGGTCGGAAAATCCCAGTCTACACTTCCTCTCTGGGGGACGTAGGCAACCAGATGCCGTTGCTCTTTATAGGGTTTCCCATGAATTAACACCCGGCCTGCGGCAGGCTTAACCAGACCTAAAATTGTTTTAATCAAGGTTGTTTTCCCGGCGCCGTTAGGCCCTACGATAGCCAT
>CAYVKM010000075.1:16978-18627 GCA_964452045.1 uncultured Calditrichaceae bacterium | reverse complement strand
ACGAATTCAACCGGGTATTGAAACCTGGCAGTCACCTGCTGATTTCCACCATGGCTTTTGGCAATCGCTGGTATCATCGCTTCTGGACCTGGCTGGCGGCAAACTTTCCCGGTCTGCTGACCAACTGCCGGCCGGTTCGTATCGGAGAATACCTCCAAAAAGCCGGATTTGAAAATATTCAATCCTACTTTATCAGCCAGAACACCTTTCCCAGCCTGGTCTGGAGTTCCTACAAAAAGATTGGTAATGAATGATAAAGGCAGGAGTATTTTGTATGATTATCCTTTCTGCAAAAGATTATCTGATTATTATATTGTGACACGGAGAGCACAGAGTATTCACAGAGCTACACAGATTACTTTATAAATTTTTATTAGGATTGCCACTCTGTGGTTCTGTGTGTCCACTCCCTGTCCCTCTGTGTAAGTAAGTGTTTAAAATTTTTGGCGCCACTATTTTTTATCAGATTTTCCATGCTTAAAAATATTCTAACTTTCAAAAAATCTTTGCTTGAACCACAGCGCCACATTCACCAGACTGATCAGGGCCGGTACTTCCACCAAGGGACCGATGACGGCGGCAAATGCCTCACCGGAATTTATCCCGAATACCGCAACAGCCACGGCAATGGCCAGCTCAAAATTATTGCTGGCGGCGGTGAAGGAAAGGGTAGCCGATTTGGAATAATCCGCCCCCACTTTTTTACCCATATAAAACGATACCAGAAACATCAGCACAAAATAAATAAGCAGGGGAATGGCAATCCGGATCACATCCAGCGGCAATTGAACGATAAACTCACCTTTCAGAGAAAACATAACTACAATGGTAAACAGTAAGGCAATTAGCGTAATAGGACTGATCCTAGGGATAAACTTTTTGTGATACCACTCTTTGTCTTTCAGTTTAATGAGGGTAAAGCGTGTGAAGATGCCGGCGATAAATGGAATCCCCAGATAGATAAACACGCTCTCGGCAATCTGTCCGATGGTGACCTGAACCAGAGTACCGCTAATCCCAAAAACCGGGGGTAAAACGGTAATGAAGATATAGGCATAGATGGAATAGAAAAATACCTGAAAGATTGAGTTAAAAGCCACCAGTCCGGCGGCATATTCGGTATCGCCCTTGGCGAGTTCATTCCAGACAATGACCATGGCAATACAGCGGGCCAGACCGATCATGATTAATCCGTACATGTAGGCCGGATAACCACGTAAAAATATAATTGCCAGAAAAAACATGATAATCGGCCCGACGATCCAGTTCTGTACCAGCGACAGAATCAGGATTTTCCAGTTGCGGAAGACCTCGCCCAACTCTTCATATTTTACTTTCGCCAGAGGCGGATACATCATTAAAATCAGACCAATAGCAATGGGGATGTTGGTTGTACCCACCTGAAAATGATTCCAGAAGTCAACAATTCCGGGAAAGAAATAACCGGATAAGACCCCGGCAAACATGGCCAGAAAAATCCATAGCGTCAAAAAACGATCCAGAAAAGATAATCGACCTGCAACTTTTTCCATCATTTTCCCCAGAGTGATATTTTGAAATTGTGTCACGGAGAAACACAGAGTGGTCACGGAGTTACACGGAATGGCTTATAGGTTTTTATCTTTAGATTACTTCTCTGCAGTTCTCCG
>CAYVKM010000075.1:1847-16878 GCA_964452045.1 uncultured Calditrichaceae bacterium | reverse complement strand
TACACGGAATGGCTTATAGGTTTTTATCTTTAGATTACTTCTCTGCAGTTCTCCGTGAATCCTTCGTGTCACTCTGTGTCATCGAAACATTCAAAACCTACTTTACCGCTTCTACCATCCACTGCAACAAGGTGGATTTGGTCGGAATTTTTCCGCTGCTTTTTACCCGATCATTGATGATCAAACCAGGGGTCATAAAGATTCCCAGATCGGCAAAATTTTTGAAATCGGTCACTTTTTCCACCGTAGCCTCAATCCCGCTTTCCGCCACAGCTTCTTTACATAGCTGCTCCAGTTTCTGACAGTTGGCACAACCGGATCCGACAACTTTGATGTTTACCATTTTTCATTCTCCTAAATTTATTTTTTGACAGGATGAACAGGATATTGGATAAAATTTTAAAAGGTACTACTAATTATTTTTTTTATCCTGTCAATCCTGTCTGATTTTTTGCTGATAAAATTTATAAAAATCTCGCTTTATCTCATCCCGCACCTTGCGGAATATTTCTAAAACCTGCGCCTCCGTGCCAGTTGCTTCCGCCGGATCTTCGAAACCCATATGCAATTGTTCCTTCACATCACCCAGAAAAACCGGGCAGGTTTCCCTGGCGTTATCACAAACCGTAATCACATAATCAAATGACCGGTCCAGAAATTGGTCAACATCTTTGGGATAACCCCGGGAAATATCGATACCCACTTCCTGCATCACCTTTACTGCCATGGGATGAACCCGGTTCGAAGGATTTGTTCCGGCGGAGTAGACCTGCAGTTCCGGGTCAAATGATTTCAGGAAACCCTCTGCCATCTGACTGCGGCAGGAATTCCCGGTACATAAAATCAGTATGGTTTTGGCCATTTTGATCCATCCTTTAATACATTTTCACGGAGAGACACGGAGTAAACATTTAGTATTAATAAAAACTTTAAAAAAATTACAATACATACCTTTTGATGCCATTTTTTAAAACAGCGACATTGAAATTAGTTAATAGACCCACTTCTTTTTGTGCAAATTTCATATAGGTTAGAATTTGGGCTTCATGAACGGAAGAAAGCGAATCAACAGATTTCAACTCAACAATTACTTTATTTTCAACCAATAAATCAATCATGTATCCGTAATCCAATAAAATCTCTTTATAATGGATAGGGACTGGCTTCTGCCTCTCAACCTTTAGTCCTTGCTTATTTAGCTCATATGCCAAACACTCTTCATAGGCAGATTCAAGCATACCCGGCCCCAGGTGCTTATGCACCTCTATTGCTGCCCCGATTATTGCTTTGGTTAATCCTTCATGTTTCATTACGTTATTTCTCTTACTAAAATTTTTACAGTAAAAACAAATAAATGCTTCGCATTTCTCTGTGAATCCTCCGTGCAACTCCGTGTCAGATTCTAAAAAAAGAATCCGTAGAGCAGGCCGGTTATGGTGGCCATGACGATTACCAGGGAAACAAATACCACTGTTTTCTGGGTGCCGATCACGCTGCGGATAACCAGCATATTAGGAAGACTCAGGGCCGGTCCAGCCAGCAGAAGCGCCAGGGCTGGTCCCTTCCCCATACCACTGGCAAGCAAACCCTGCAAAATGGGGACCTCGGTCAGTGTGGCAAAATACATAAATGCCCCCACCACTGAAGCAAACAAATTGGAGAATACAGAGTTACCACCTACCAGTGTCGAGATCCATTCATTTGGTATTATTCCCTGACCACCTGTCGGGGAACCGAGCAGAAATCCCGCCACCAGTACACCGGCTCCCAGCAATGGTAAAATCTGTTTGGTAAATCCCCAGGTGGAATTCATCCACTCACTTGGCTCATCGGGAGAGAGAGAAAGCAATATGCTCAACGCAACAATTGCCGTGATAAAAGGAATTAATGGATTATGAGGAAACAGGAAGAAAATAATCACTACCGGAATGGCAGACATTATAACCCAAATTGCTTTTATATGCAGAATTTTTACCAGGGAAATTCCTAGCAGAACCCCGAAGACGGTTACCAGCCACCATTTGACGGAATAGATCGAATACCAAACCCCCGTAGTACTTTCCGGTTTGCCCCAGGTGGCAAAAATCAGAATGCCAACCAGAATGAAAAAATGAAAGGCGGTCTGCCAGAGCGGTCTGGCACCATCTTCACCGGGAATGGTTAATTCGCTTTCCGCCTTTTCCCGCTCTTCGCGCCGGTAGATAAAATGCATAATCAAACCAATAATCACACTGAAAGAAACCGCACCCACCACCCGGGCAATTCCCAGTTCCATTCCCAGAATTCGGGCAGTCAGGATAATCGCCAGAATATTAATGGCCGGGCCGGAATAGAGAAATGCAATAGCCGGACCTAATCCGGCACCCCGTTTATGGATACCGGCAAACAGCGGCAGCACCGTGCAGGAACATACCGCTAAAACGGAACCAGAGACCGATGCCACCAGGTAGGAAAGCCATTTCCTGGCAGAGGCACCAAAATATTTGATTACCGCCGCCTGGCTGACAAAAACAGCTATGGTACCGGCGATGAAAAAGGCCGGGACCAGACAGAGCAAAACATGTTCCCTGGCGTACCAGCGGGCCAGCTGAAGACCTTCCAATAATGCATTGTTAAACCGCTCGCTCCCAAGCGGTAAATAATAAGCAAAAAGAAAAAATCCTAAAATCCACAAAAAAGGTTTATATTCATTTTTCCAGTTCATAATTGACTTATCCTTTACATCCGTCGTATTTCTCCAAATCGGGGATCGTTTTCTTATGTGCCACAAATGATGTTTCGATCAACAAATTTCACCTTTTCCAGATCCTGCTTAACGATCTCATCTTCCGGTAGCCATTTCTTTATCAGGGGTAGCAGCTGGTTTACCTGTTCATTCCCGGTGGATGGATTCAATTGATAAATAACCCATTTCCCCTCTTTGGAATCGGAAATCAGATCCACCTCCCGCAAAATGGAAAGATGTTTGGAAACGGTGGATGTGGCCAATCGAAGAACTTCAGTTATTTCGCAGACACATAACGGTTTCACCTCCAGCATTTTCAGAATCCGGAGGCGGTTGCTATCCGATAAGGCTTTAAACACTCTGGTAATTTCTCTCATATCAAAACGCATACTCATTTCGTTATTTGTCGAAATGTCGTTTTGTTTTCCAACAAAATCAAGTAGTTTTAAAAATTATATCTTACTATTGGGACGCCATTCTTGCTTTGTAACTTTCTTTTTTTAGACGCATTTAATAAACAAGGGTTGAGAATTTTTCTAATTGATTAACATAAAGGAACGTAATATGGAAACGACGCTCTACAGTTACTATAAAACAGTGGATATGTCCTACCAGGAAGCAATTGATAAGGTGACCGAAGAATTAAAGAAAGAAGGATTTGGCATTCTGACCGAAATCGATGTAAAGGCCACCCTGAAAAAGAAGCTGGATGTGGATTTCAGGCCATATAAAATCCTGGGTGCCTGCAACCCGCCCTATGCCCATAAAGCTTTACTAGCAGAAGAGCAAATTGGTTTGATGCTCCCCTGCAATGTGGTGGTTTATGAAAACGAAAGCGGGGATACTGTGGTAGCCGCCATCGATCCCATTGCTTCTATGCAGGCGGTGAACAATCCGAACTTAGGCGATATTGCCGTCGCTATCCGGGAAAAAATGCAATCGGTGATCGAGAAGATGTAAAAATCTGCATTGGTGCCATCCTTCATTGGGATGGCATCACTATCAAACCACCAGGCATTGCCCCAATCTTTATCATCATCCCTAAACAAAAACTTCTTAATAAAATTGGTTACACAATTGCTTTGACTTCCCCCAAAAAGCATTTAAATTATAATCACTTCAATGCATTAAAATGATGAATGGCCAATGTATTTGACCAAAGCACAGATGCGGGCGCTCTGGTTTATCATTATTGTGTTCGGAATTTCCGTGGTTTACCAGTATACCAGAGTATGGTTCTTCCCCGAGCCGGCTTATGATTTTAGCGCGTTTGAACAGGCTTTTATCCAGAGAAGGGACAGTCTGCTGGCCCAGGAAAAACTTGACTCATTGAAGGAAGTTGAGGAGCAGCAACAGATTTCGGACCCCTACCAATCCCGGGAAACAAAGGGTTTTCCGGTCAATATCAATACCGCCAGCAGTGAACAACTGCAGCAGCTCCCCCGAATTGGTCCGGCCATGGCCGGCCGGATTATCGAATACCGGACCCAAAATGGGAATTTCAAAAGCAAGGAGGAGTTGATGAAGGTGCGGGGTATCGGAGAGAAGACCTTCCGGAATTTGAAGAATATGATTTCGATCCAATGATTCTTCATTCAATTCATCAGAAAAAGATTTATTACAGCACTCAAATTATACATCCCACAAAATTAAAATAATTTTGAATATTTTCAATTTTGCCGGGTATATTTTTACAGTTAATGTCAGTGGAAGGACGATGGCCGCTATTAATGATGTTGAGCTGATCAAGGAAGGTCAGACGGGATCTGAAACAGCTTTTCAAAAATTGGTGGAAACTTTTTACCAGGATGCTTATCGGATGGCCTATTACTGGACGCGAAACCGGGAGGTTGCCCTGGATATTTCCCAGGAAGCATTTATCCGGGTATATAAAAATCTTAATCAATTCGATGTCGAAAGGCCTTTCTGTGCCTGGCTGTATACCATCATCAAGAATCTGAGTATGACTTACCTGAAACGGACCCGCAGCCGCCGGATGGTTTTTTCTGATTTCTTTAGTAAAAAACGAAATCTGGCCGACGCCACAACTGAAACTGACCGGAAAATAGAACAGGATGAAACCGCCAGAGTCATCTGGCAATCGATCAGGAAACTGAACCGGGATGAGCAGGAAATTATTTTATTAAGAGAATTTGAGGATTATTCTTATCAGGAAATCAGCGACTTGCTCAATATTCCACTGGGTACGGTGATGTCCCGGCTATACCATGCCAGGAAAAAGCTGGCAAAAATTATTGAGGGCGAGCAGGATGAATCATAAATCGAATTGTGAGCAATACCAGTTATTGCTGATGCAATATGTTGATCAGGAGATCTCTCCGGAAGATAAACAAATACTGGAAGATCACCTGAAACAATGTTCCTCCTGCCGGGAAGAATTGGAAAAATTTATCAAAATAAAAGGAGTCAGTTCGAGCATGAAAAACAAACTTTTACCGGACATGGCCTGGGATGAATACTGGCGGCATCTCTATAACCGGATGGAACGCGGCATCAGCTGGATATTCATCTCCATCGGCGCCATTGTCCTGCTGGGAATCGCGGTCTATTCTTTTATCATCGGTATCCTGAATGAATCGCATATGACCCTGCTGGAAAAAATTGGGATTCTGGCCCTGGCCTTCGGATTTGTGGTATTATTCGTTTCAGTAGTGAGAGAAAAACTGATGACCCATAAACACGACAAGTATAAGGAGATTGTCCGATGATTGTGACCAACACAGAGAATGTTCCCGGAAAAAAAGTGGTAAAAATTATCGGTGTGGTAAAAGGAAATACGGTGCGGGCACGGCACATAGGCAGGGATATACTGGCGGTTTTTAAGAATATTGTGGGTGGGGAAATTGAAGAATATACCAAATTGATTGCTGAAGCCCGGGAACAATCCCTCGATAGGATGACGGCTGAGGCCGAAGCCTTAGGGGCAAACGCAGTAGTCAATGTACGGTTTACCACCTCCTACATTATGCAGAATGCATCAGAGATTCTGGCCTACGGAACGGCTGTAGTCGTTGAGTAAACCAAAGGCATTATAAAGCCCAATTATTAATAACTTTTTTAGCCGGGAGAATATTATTTCGATTTCTGTTCTTCCGGTTCAGTTGGGCTCAAAGAACTTTGCGACAATTTTTCCCTTGGCAGAGTTTTCAGGAAAAAGAGGTGTATACTGACCCCGATCGCGATTAGTAACAGAAAAATATCCAGATAAATATTTTGACTTACCATAAAAATGGCATAACTGATTGTCCCCCATAAGAATAGTAATCCCACAATTTTTGTGCGAAGGGAAACCGCCTTATGCTCCCGGTAATTCCGGATATATTTACCAAATAATCTTTGATTGATGAGCCAATTGTACAGCCGATCGGAACTTCTGATAAAACAGGCGGCGGACAAAAGCAGAAGTGGAGTGGTGGGCAAAAGGGGAATAAAAATTCCAATCGTCGCCAGAATCAATAAGAATATGCCCAGTAACAGAAGTATCCATTTCTTGATCATCGGAAGTCTCATTAAAATTCATCAACATAATGTTACAAACTTGTCTACTTTATTCTGACAGCAAGGTTATACCGCGTTATATTTTTTACCCGGTTTGCAGCTGGTATTTCTCACCCGGCTTAACAATGGTTGCTTTATATCCTTTCTCAGTCAGCAACTTCTGCAAATTGGCCTGTGCCTCCTTTTCCCCATGGACCAGAAAAATCTCTTTCAGTTTATGATAATCCAATTTAGCAATATAATTCAGGATATCGTTATAATCCGCATGGGCGCTGAAAGTGTTCAACACATCCACTTCCGCTTTGAGTTTGTACATATCTCCGAAGATCTTCACCTCCAGCTGCTTCTCCTGGATTTTTCTGCCCAAGGTGTTCTCCGCCATATACCCCACAATCAGTATGGTGTTCCGGGCATCCTCGATATTGTGCAGCAGGTGATGCAGAATCCGGCCGGCCTCACACATCCCTGAAGAGGATATTATGATTGCCGGTTCCTTGAGCGCATTGAGCTCCTTGCTCTCCTCCTGACTGGTGACATAACGAAGCTCATTGAATCCGAAGGGATTTTTATGATGGGCGATAAACGCCTCCCGGGTTTCTTCATCGTAACACTCCTGATGCACCCGGAAAATGGAAGTGGCATTGGTGGCCATGGGACTATCCACATAAACCGGTATCTGAGGAATCCTGTTTTTATCGTGCAGCAGGTGAATAAAATAGACCAGCTCCTGGGTTCTTTCCACAGCAAATGAAGGAATAATAATTTTCCCGCCCCGCTCAACCGTTCGATTAATTACTTCGGTGAGTTTGTCCATGGCCATTTCAATGGGATCGTGCAGCCGGTTTCCATAAGTGCTTTCCATGACCAGATAGTCCACCGGGGGGATGATCTCGGGATCCCGCAGGATGGGTAGATTTTTCCGGCCCAGGTCGCCGCTCATACCGATATCCATCTTCTGGCCGTTCAGATTTATCTCCACATGGGTAACGGCCGAGCCCAGAATATGACCGGCATCATAAAAGGTGGCCTTTACCCCATCCGCCAGCAGAAAGGGCCGGTGATAGGATACGGTTATAAACTGATCCAGGCAACTAATGACATCTTTTTCGTTGTACAGTGGTTTCAAATCGAAGGACTCACCCTTCTTTTTGGCCCGTTTCTGCAAATACTCCAAATCCTTGGCCTGGATATGGGCGGAATCCATCATAATCAGACTGGCCAGGTCGCGGCTGGCGGGAGTGGTATAAATATTTCCAGGATATCCTTTCTTGGGCATTAATGGCATCAGACCGCAGTGATCGTAATGGGCATGGGTTAGAACTGCTGCTTCAACCTTACCGGCATCAAAGGGCCAGGTGCGGTTTTTAGCATCCGCTTCGGAACGTTTCCCCTGAAATGCTCCGCAATCGAACATGATGGTACTGTCTTTGATCTGCAGAAAATGTTTCGAACCGGTGACTTCTTCCGCTGCTCCCCAGGAATAAAATTCAACGCGCATTGCTATCCTTTCTGTTTCAATTTGGCATGAACATGGATTTCTATTCTAACAAATTAGCCGGGAGAATTAAAGTATTATTTAAGATTTGGAAAGCGTTCAGGAACAAGTGATGCCATCGCTCGGAGCGATGGCATCACTAATATAGATTTACCTCAACAAAATCATCTTATGAGCGAATAAAACTTCCCGAAGGTTTCAAACCTTCGGGAAGATATTCCTCTTGAATTTACTTCAACAGCATCATTTTCTTTGACTGTATGTAATTTCCTGCCTGAATACGATAAGCATAACTTCCCGATGCCACGGCATTTCCATGATCGTCTCTGCCATTCCACTGAATTTGATGGGAGCCGGCTGGGTACCTGGCGGAAATCAAGGTTTTGACCTGGCGGCCAGTCACATCATAAACCACCAACTTTACCGGAGACTCTCGTGGTAAATTAAAAGAAATGGTAGTGTTAGGATTAAACGGATTGGGATAGTTTTGGCGTAACAAAAAGAGAGAGGCTTTATTTCGATTAGGCTGAATTATCTTTGATAAGTAGTTAGTTCCGAATCCGAATATTTGCCATTGCGTTGTCTGATAAACATACTTGGAATAGATTAAGGTATCTTCACCAAACCAACGAAGCCCCATCTTTTCACCTTCACTAGTAGCCGGGTATACTGTTAAAGTATCCAACTTGTGTTCAAGCAAATCAAACAAAAACAATTCACCAGCTGGTATAGTAGGATGGTTACCTATTATTCCAAGTTTTCTGCCGGATTCATTCCAGGCCATTTCATCTATAAAAACAAACTCAGATGTCTGATTAGTATCCGGATACAAAATTAAAGTATCCAACATGGTGTTTAAATCAAGCAGACTAACATATGTATAAAATTGAGGTGTATTAAAACTGTAAGCCAATAAGTTATAAACCGGATTATAGGCAATGGCCCAGATGCCAGAATTTGCTCTATTTAAATTGAATAATGTGTCCAACTGGTTGTTAGTATAATTAAAATTTACAATGATTGTATCATATGGAGATTCATGTTTAGTAAAAATTAAATTATCATCATCTTTCCATTGAATTTTACTGTATGGATAACTTTCAGGAGCAAATGGTGAATATGGAAGAACATGATAACTTGAATCTAAAAATGAGTAATAAGAAGGTAATCTGTAAAAATGAGATATTTTAGTTTCACCTGGTGAGATAGAAACCCAAGCCTCATTTTCATTTATGTAAACCAAATTCCTTTTTGATTGAGTATTGAAATCATACAAAACCAGTGAATCCGTCTCTGATAAATAGACTGCCTTATGCCCATTCTTAAAAAACTCAGGGACGTTATAAAAAAGAGTTAATTGGCCTGTTCCCCCAGTCACAGGTATCTTATAAATACCCCGTTCCCCGGGATTATCTCCATAATAATAGATCTCTTTAGTAAACGGGTCGACTTCCGGCCAGCTATCATAATTAATATCATTGGTTATTCTAAATTCTTGGGCAATTGCCAAATAAGGAATAGCTTTGATGGTTAATAAACAGAAGAGTACTGTTGCTATCTTATTCATAATCATATTTTTTTTACATCATCTAATATTAAATTTTATTCTTCAGTTTTTTCCATAATCCGCTTCCCACCATCTTATCGGCATTCACCAGAATGGTCTTCACCAGATCGAGAATATCCCTCTCACCGGCCCAGTTCCGGGTGATCAGCTTGGGATCGGTATTGTTGATGATATCATTCAATATAAAGGCGGACAGGGCAATATCGTCCAGATATCCTATCGGCCCGAGGATCATTTCCGGTAAAAAATCCAGCGGGGAAACAAAATAGGCGATAACCACCCCCAGCTTCACCTTTTTTGATGCCGGCACATCCGGATCCATGGCCAGCTTGCACAGCAAATGAAAAATATCCGGCGCCAGCAGGATATATTCCGCCCAGCGCTGATCTTTCTGATCGCGGGTTTCAATCCACTTTTTTATTTTCACCCGCAATTTCTGATAAAAATCCTGATGCGCTTTGTCCATTTTTACTTCCTGAATAAAATTTTACCTTCCTAAATATGGATACATATTCCAATCACTTCAGCCAAAGATACAAATAATCTCTGAGAAAGAAAACCATCATCCGTTTTAACACTTTCCTGCGGGGATTCCCTCAGACAATCTTTTCCCTTGCTTCATCCCATCCCTTTCTGTAAAATTTTTAACACTTTTTTAAACTTTGGCGTAAAAGAATATGTTTATCGACTGGGCAAAAATTTATGTAAAGGCTGGACAGGGTGGCAGTGGCGCCTGCAGCTTTCGCCGGGAAAAAAGCGTGGACAAAGGTGGTCCCAATGGCGGAGATGGTGGCCGGGGCGGAAATATCATCCTAAAGGTAGATCCTCACATGAATACCCTGATCGATTATAAATACAAAAAACATTTTGTTGCCAGACATGGCCAGCACGGAATGGGTAGCAACCGCAACGGACGGAATGCTGATGATATCTTTATCCGGATTCCGGCAGGTACGGTAGTTAAGGATGCAGAAAATGAAAGCATCCTGGCAGACCTGGTAAATCCCGGTGAGGAGTTCATCATTGCCCGGGGCGGAAAAGGCGGACGGGGCAATGCCCGCTTTGCCACACCCACCCATCAAGCGCCGCGGGAATGGGAAGTCGGGGAACCAGGGGAAGAACGCTGGCTAATCCTGGAACTGAAACTGCTGGCCGATGTGGGTCTGGTGGGAAAACCCAATGCCGGAAAATCCACCCTGTTATCCAAAATATCGGCCGCCCGCCCGAAAATTGCCGATTATCCCTTCACCACCCTGCAGCCCAATCTGGGCATAGTGAAAGTGGACGATTTTAAAAGTTTTTTGATGGCGGATATCCCCGGTCTTATTGAAGGCGCCTCCCAGGGAAAGGGACTGGGGCTGCAGTTCCTCCGGCATATTGAACGGACAAAATTGCTGGTGTATCTGATCGATCCAAGCGAAGAAGACCCTAAAAAGGTCTTTAAGGTATTGTCCGGAGAACTGCAGGAATACAGCTCCCGGTTTCCGGAGAAACCGTTCATTATTGTTTTCAGCAAAAAGGATGTCTGGCAGGAGGACTATCTGAAGAAGTTTAAAAAGAAATTTGATGAGGAATTGACCGGTATCTCTTCCCTTACCGGAGATGGCCTCACCCAGTTGAACCGGACCATCTGGAAAATGCTGGAAGACCTGGAAAAAGAAAATGAATTAAACCGGGTGGAATCGAATGACTGACCGGACGCCCCAGCTTTACGACTTGCTCTATCTACTCACCATTCCCAATATCGGACCGGGCCGGATCCGGAAATTGTTCCAGGTGTTCGATTCGGTGGAAGCAATCCTCAAGGCGCCGGTACAGCAGCTGATCCGGGTGGAGGGGATCGATTATAAACTGGCCGGGCAGATCAAGAGCGGGGGCGATGAAAAAACCGCCCGGGATCAATTGAGCCTTATCGAAAAACATAAGGTGCAGTACACGACTATCTGGGATAAGAGATATCCCACACTTCTGAAACGGATTTCCGATCCCCCGGTTGTCCTTTTTCATAAGGGGGATATCCTTCCCGAGTTCGATAAATCCATTTCGGTGGTCGGCACCCGGACGCCCTCCAATTACGGGAGAGTAATTGCCCAGGACATAGTCCGTGGGTTGGTGGACCGGGATATCTGCATCATCAGCGGATTGGCCCGCGGGGTGGATTCCATTGCCCATCACACCGCCATCCAGTCCGGCGGAAAAACCGTGGCGGTGCTGGGATGCGGTGTGGATCGCTGTTATCCTCCGGAGAACAAGAAACTGTTTGAGGATATCCCCCAACATGGGGCCATCATCTCCGAATACTTTATCGGGACGGGCCCGGATGCGGCAAATTTCCCTAAACGGAACCGGATTATCAGCGGCTTGTCGCTGGGTACCCTGGTTGTCGAAGCCGGCGACCGGAGCGGCGCACTGATCAGCGCCCTGTTTGCCCTGAATCAGGACCGGGAAGTTTTTGCCATACCCGGCAACATTAACAGTCCCAAAAGCCAGGGGACCAACCGGCTGATCAAACAGGGGGCGAAACTGGTTCAATCGGTGGAAGACATTCTGGAAGAGATTGGCGAGGCACAGAGCAAAGTCCAAGCAAAGCCCAGGGAACTGCCGGATCATCTGGGCGCGCTGGAAAAAAATATTTACCAGGCACTTTCCAATGAACCGAAACATATTGACCGGCTGGTGATGGAGCTGAAAGAATCCCCCGCCACAGTGCTGGCCGGACTGCTGAATCTGGAGCTGCTTGGTTTCGTACAACAGCTGGTGGGCAAAATGTTTGTCCGACTTTAACCGCCCAAACAACGCTATTACAAAACCTTAGAGTGGGTCAATCTACAAATAAATTCAATTTATTGACAATTACCGATCTTTTTCCTATTTTGCTCCGTATGATCCCCACTGTCCCCAAAAAATGGCAGTTCGTTATACTCTCTCTTCTCCTGGCAACGGCCATGGGAATTATCACTTATTTTGTCTATCCCAAATTTATTGGGCTGGTATTCCTCTTTTTCTACATCATTCCCTCAAACTCTTTTGTTCCTTTCCCCCACGAACCGGCTATCATTTATTACGGGAAAATATTTGGCCCACTGGTGACAACTATTACTGCCGTGATACCCACTATCATTGCCTGCATCATCGATTATGCCGTGCTCACCCCGGTGTTTTCCCGCACCCGGCTGTCAAAAATCAAGAATACCGGCATTTACCAGAAAACTGTTCATTATTATCATAAGGCCCCGTTTTTCACCAATATGTTTGCCGCGCTCTCTCCGGTTCCTTTTTATCCGGTACGGATCCTCTCGGTAGCCAGTGGATATCCGTTGTGGAAATACACCACTGCAGTGTTAGGCGGACGGATTCCCCGTTACTATTTCCTGGCATTATTCGGCGCAGTGCTGAATATTCCGAACTGGGTTATCGCAGCATTTTTCCTTTCCCTGATCACCGCCCCGCTTTACCGGAAACTCTCCAAGCGCCGGGTTAAGATTCCGGTGGAGACCATTGAGGAAACCGTTCTGGAAAGCGTCATACCGATGCCGGAAGAAGAACTCAATTCCACCATCAGGTATTAACCCATTAAATTTCACATTTTTCTTTTTATTATTCGCCTGTTTTTTTGCATGAATCCATAGGAATGGATAACAGAATTCCTTAAATTTCCTTCATAAAGTCAACCTAAAGGAGATTGGAATGGCAAGCGCTCTCAAGAATTTTAATGCTATTATCACCGGCGGTACCGGCTCCCTGGGCCGGGAAATTATCGCCGAATTTATAAAGAATGGTGCCACCGTTTATACCAACTACCGGACCACTCAAAAATTTGAGGATTTGAAAAAATTTGTTCCGGATGCCAAAAATCTGGCCGGCTTCGAAGCCGATTTAACTGTCGAGTCCCAGGTAAAGGATTTTTTTCGGAAATTTGAAGCAGATTTCAAAAGGCTGGATGTGTTTCTGCACATCATGGGCGGTTTCTGGATGGGTGGAGAGATCGCCGATACGCCTATTGAGAAGTGGAATAATATGATGAATTTAAATCTAAACAGCGCCTTCCTGTGCAGCCGGGAAGCCTTCCGGATCATGAGGGTGCAGTGCAGCGGTAAAATTTTTACCGTTTCCACAAAAAACGCCGAGGAGTTTCCGGCAAAAATGGGTGCTTATTCGGTGAGCAAAGCGGCGGTCTTGGCCCTGACCCGGACTTTGGCCAACGAAGGTAAAGTCTATGATATCCACGCCAATTGCCTGTTACCAAGCGTCATCGATACTTCGGCCAACCGAAAAGCGATGCCGGACGCAGATCGCTCCGCCTGGGTGACCCCAAAGGAAATTGCCGATTTACTGGTAGAGCTCTGCCGGCCGGAAGTGAAAGCCCTTTCTCATACCAGTCTTAAAGTTTATGGTAAACTGTAAGTTTAAATTACTCGTTTTTCTCCGGAAAACAATCCATGGCCTATAAACCATCGCCGGAACTACAGGATTTAATGGACCATCTGCTCGGGTCCGAAAAGGAGGCTTTTTTTGCCAGCGTGGGAGAGCAGCTTCCCCATACCATCCGCTTTAATACCCTGAGAGGCAAAATTTCCCAATTAAAGGAATTTATGGAGGAACAGGGTTTCAGGCTCGAGCCCTTTCCCGGTCTGGAGGATATTTACCGGCTAACCTATCAGCCCTATCCCATCGGGAAGAGTCTTTCCCACTTTCTGGGTCACTTTTATGTGCAGAATATTGCCTCCATGCTGCCACCCATCGTACTCCGGCCGCAAGCGGGAGAAATTATCCTGGATGTTTCCGCGGCTCCCGGTTCCAAAACCACCCAGATGGCGGTAATGATGGAAAACCAGGGGATGATCCTGGCCAATGATATTGTACAAAAAAGACTGCGGGCATTAATCAACAATCTGCAGCGGCTGGGTATCGTCAACACCGCAGTGGTGAAAAATTACGGCGAGAGCTTTGGTAACCAGTATTTTGAAACCTTTGATAAAATTCTGCTGGATCCGGCCTGCTCGGGACTGGGGACGCTGCACAAATCTCCGGAGGTTTTAAGCTGGTGGACGCCCAATCACTGCGTCCGGTTGGCCTCCGGACAGCGGGCTTTGATCTCCAGCGCTATAAAAGCATTGAAGCCGGGTGGTACACTGGTCTATTCCACCTGCACCCTCACCGTGGAAGAAAATGAGGAAATTGTCGATCACGCTCTGAATGAATTTCCGGTGGCGCTGGAAAGCTTTGACCTGCCGGGCCTGACCAGCCGTCCCGGGATTACAGAATTTAAAGGTAAAAGTTACCATCCCCAGCTCGCACAGGCCAAACGGCTCTATCCCTTCGAAAATCAGACCGAGGGATTTTTTGTGGCCCGGATCAGAAAAACCGGATCGATGGAGAAAAAATCCTTTCGAAAAGAGAAGCCTGCCCTGAATTTCAATTTTATTCCCGATACCAAATCCCCGGTGAAAAAGTACCTAGATATGCTTTCCCGGCATTTTGATATCGACCGGAAACTGTTCGCCAGATATAGATATTATATGACTAAAAATATAACTGCCGTAACGCCTGAGATTGCCACTTTCCCATTCAAATCAAAACCCTTCACCAGCGGATTGGCCATTGCCCACCCCATGACCCAGGCCGCGAAATTCAGCACCGAAGGCGCCCAGCTCTTCGGCACCTCTGCCGGGAAGAATATCCTGAACATCCCGGATTTGACAACCCTGGAAAACTTTGTAAACCG
>CAYVKM010000075.1:0-1747 GCA_964452045.1 uncultured Calditrichaceae bacterium | reverse complement strand
CTCCTGACGGAGTTTACGTTTTCTGATTTATCATAAACCGCAGAGCGGTGACATGTTTATAAAACACAAGTCGGATCTGTTAACCAAAACCACGTAGTGGTGACATGTTTTTAGTTTTTAAAAAATTTTTTAAAAGATTCTATCCATCGTAAATTTGCTGGTAATATAAGAAGTTTCCAGAACCCATTCCGGTATCCACCCGCGTGATTAGTGATCTTAAAACACCTTGCTTATTTTCGGTTTAGATGTTAAGTTTTCGACTTGTTATCAGTCAGGAAGGATGCAAAGTTTTATGTGTGGAGTTGCCGGTTATTTTTCCAGATCGGACACCAACATTGCCGGACAGGTAATGCTCTGTTTGTATTCCGAACAGCACCGGGGACAGGAAAGTTGCGGGATTGCGGTGTCGAACGGAAAGACCATAAAATTACATAAAAGAATGGGGTATGTGAAGGAGGTCTTCACCCCGGAAGTCCTGCAAGCTCTGCCGGGACGAATTGCTTTGGGCCAGGTTCGCTATCCCACCCGGGGAAGTTCCATTCTGCAGAATGCCCAGCCCTATGTTATCGAAACCCTGAGTGGGCCGATCTATGCCGTTGCCAGTAATGGCGATATAGTCAATTATGACGAAGTTGCCCTGTGGCTGCGAAACCATGGCGTTCATTTATCTTCCAATAACGATGGCGAGCTCATCGGCCGATTCCTGGTTTATCATCACGAAAAACTGGGCTTATCCATTCCGGATGCCATCCGCTTGCTGATGCAGCGGGTGAAAGGTGCCTATTCCTCGATCTTTCTTACCCCTGGCTCACTGTATGTATTCCGGGATGAGTACGGTTTCCGGCCCCTGTTTATCGGGGAAGTAAATGGTGATGTAGCCGTGGCCTCAGAAACCTGTGCTATGGACATCCTGAGACCGGTGAACATGCGGGAAGTGGAGCCGGGAGAAATTATCCAGATTACCCAGGAAAAAATGATCTCTTCCCCGAAACCGGAAAATCTGTTTTCGGATGAAACAAAACCCCTGCGCCAATGTGTTTTCGAACTGATCTATTTTGCCAGGCCGGATAGTTCTCAATATAACGAATACGTCTATGACGTCCGGCAAAAAATTGGCGCCAAACTGGCGTCCTATGATGACTTTGACGCCGACGTGGTGATCCCGGTGCCGGATTCAGCAAATTTTATCTCGTTGGGTTATGCCAAAGCCAAACGGATTCCCTTCGATTTCGGCCTGATCCGAAATCACTATGTGGGAAGAACCTTTATCCGCCCGGACCAGTACTTGCGTGACGAATCGGTCCGGCAGAAATTCAACCCGTTGAAGGACTTCTTTACCGATAAAAGTGTGGTGGTGGTGGACGACTCCATTGTCCGGGGAACAACCATCCGGAAAATTATCCGGATGATCCGGGGCGCCGGTGCCCGGGATGTCCATCTGCGGATCGGATCGCCCCCGGTGAAACATTCCTGTTACTACGGTATCGATACCCCCCGACGGGAAGAACTAATTGCCAATAATATGAGCCTGGAAGAGATAGAGGATTATGTGGAAGTCAATTCCTTAAAGTATCTTGATATTGAGGATCTGAAAGAGTGCGTCAAACAATCCCGGAATTTCTGTTATGCCTGTTTCGACGGTAAATATCCCATCCCAAAGATCCCCGTGATTGAATCAATTCCCGAGGAAATAAAACAATATGGGTAAAATTAAGCTGAACAATATGATTTTCTATGCCCATCACGG
>CAYVKM010000074.1:0-18765 GCA_964452045.1 uncultured Calditrichaceae bacterium | reverse complement strand
TCAAGCCGACCCCTACCGGAGAGGTTATCCTCGATTTCATCAACCACCGGATCCGCACTGAATTTCAGGACGATAACGGTAAACTCGGTTATGGCATCCAAATATTTTCCTTTGTCATAAAGACCCTTGGCATATTCGAAATACTCATTTGCATCGAGAATTTCTTTTTTAATCTTGGAACCACAACCGGCAAAAATAACCAAGGTTAAAAGCAGTATGATAAAACTTTTGAAAAACTTAATCGACATTATGAACCACTCCTTAATGAAAAGAATAGATAAACGACCCCAATTGTTGTAACGGTTACTAAAACAGGTTCAAAAAAATAGGCAAAAAATTTTGATTCTATTTTCTGACCTTTGGTAAACGAATAATTATTTGATTCAATAGTATTCAATTTCGATCGACCTAAAACATCCCGGAATTCCGGATCCATGGAGCGGGAAAACAATATTTTCCCTGATTGATTTTGTATAGAATAAGATAAATAGCTATCAATCATTCGCTCAAATTTAGTTGTTCTTAAAAATAGATTTCTTTTTTTACTCCGATAAAAAATTTCAGAATCCACAGAATTAATGTTTAGTATTAACCAATTTCCCGATACTTCCGCAGATGTATCATAGAGTATAACTTGTTTTTTAATAAATTGTTCTTGCAATTTCTTAACCAGCCAGTTACCAAGGTCCGATTTTTTCTCCAGTTTTATTTTAACCCTGGTCGTGTCCACTGATAAGGAATCAATGGTTTGCAGGACAGGTTGACATAACTGTTCCGAAATAATCTGCTCATTCGTTTGAATACCTGCTGGTTGAGAAAACAAAACTGCAGAAAAGAACATCGCACAGCTGATATATGACAATAGTATTATTTTTACGGCCATCAAATTTAATTTTAGGGTTAATTATTAAAAACGTGCCACATGATTAATTTAAACAAAATTAAAGCAAAAGACATCAACAACATGAATTTCCCAAACAGATCTCCATGACTGGTAAAAAACGATTTTCGATCGTTAATTGGGACATAGGCAACCAGATCTTTCCTGGTATTCAATCCCGCTTTCTTAATGATCCGGCCGGTTGGATCAATCACACTGGAAATGCCGGTATTGGCACATCTCAAGATACTGGTCCGGTTTTCTATTGCCCGGAGAACAGCAAACTGAGCATGCTGATATGGTCCGCTGGTCACACCAAACCAGCCGTCATTTGTGATAATGGTCAGGATGTTAGCCCCTTCCTGAACAAAATGCCGGACGATATCAGGAAATACGGACTCGTAACAAATTATAGCTGATAAACCGATCTTTTTCATTTCAGTTTTTAGCGGTTTAGATAAAATATAATTACCGGTAGACCATTGCCCTGCTCCGGCAGACAAGGAAAATTTAAAAACGGTATATTCATGCCCGGGATAGAAATCACCTCCACCCACATCAAGGTGTCGGAGAAAAGGCAAATAAGTTTTAAAGGGTATGGTTTCAGATCCGGGGACCAATGCCGTTTTATAGTAATACTCAATATTCTTATGCCCCGGAGCAAAAAAAAATGCGGCATTATAGGTACGATAATCTTCTTCGGAATTCACGTATTGGTAATCGGGTGTTCCGGTTAAAAGAAAAATATGGGTTGAATCCAGAAATTGTTGAATTTCCGTTAATTTCATAGGATTTGCCCGCAAATAAAAGGGGGTTGCAGTCTCGGGCCAAACGATCAGGTTAGGTTTTTCCCGGGCCAGCCGGTGACTGGCCTGCATCAACATCCTGAATGCCTCATTCTGAAATTCCGGATCCCATTTAAGATATGGATCAACATTTGGCTGCACTATTCCTACTTTGAGCAGAGAATATTGCTCCTTGTGCAACTGATGAATGCGGAATTGTCCGAACACATTCAGAGAGATGACAAGCATTAAGGCAACACCCAACGGGACCCATCTGCCAACACCCCGATATCGAACCAGTATATAAAAGCTAATGCCAAGACAGATCACTAAAAAAGAGAGACCCAGATATCCGGTATACTCGATGAATTGAATAAAGTGTAAATAATAGGTTTGGGTATGCCCCAGGGCTAACCAATTGAAACGAATATCCGAAAACTGCCGGATGTATTCAAATCCGACCCAGAGAAATGGAAGGCTGAATAAAGCGAATGCCTGGTTTTTTTCACGAAATACAGTATATAACCACCAGATAATGGCATACTGAAAGGAATTAATTAATATTGTCAATAACGCACCGGTAACCGTGCTTTCTGAGATCCAGAAAAGGGTCATGGCGCCCCAAAACAAGCCCAACCAGTATCCCAATCGGAATCCGTCTTTCGGACTTTTCAATTCCAGGAAGATCAAAAAAACAGCTATTGCCAGCGGAGCGAGGAATCCGAATTGAAAGGGCGGAAAGCTTAAAGTGAAGAGAACGGCTACTAATAATAAATATTTTAATTCAAATCGGTCCATGTAAAGGGTAAGCTCGAATGAGTAAGGTTAATTTGGGGATCAAATAATAACTTCTTTCTTGGTTCGGATAGATTGATATAACGCATCGATAATTTTAAACACTTTAACCGAATCCTCCACGGAAGATTCCAGTCTTTCCACCCTCCCCAGTAAATAATCTATAAAGTGATCAACTTCGGTTTGGTAGGCTTTTCGAAAGGTCGAAATCTTGCTATCTTTCATTTCCGGAGAAATATTTACAATCTGACCATGCATAATTTTTTGTAATTTTAACGGATTTAATGTTCCGGTTCCTTTTTCACCGGCAATTTCCAGGTAAAAATAGTCTTCCGCAATCGGAAATTCCCAACTAACTTCAATAGAGACAGACATCTCATTAGCAAAAGTAATGCAGGCGACACAAAAATCTTCTACCTTAATTTCCGGATTAATGTTATAGGAAAAAGATTTTACCGCAACTGGTTCCGGTTTATCGAGCATCCACCAGACCAGATCAATTAACTGGACCCCCAAATCCATAACTACCCCACCACCGGAAATATTTTTTAAGGCCAGCCAGGGCTGCTTAACGGCATGTTGCCGGGAATGAAGCCAACCGGTTTTCAGGAAGAACAACTTTCCTAATTCCTGCCCATGGATCAGTTTATACATCGCCTGGACATCCGATCGAAACCGGTTATGCATGCCAACCATAACTGTTTTCCCGACTTCCGAAGCCCGTTTGTGCATGCGTTCAACCTCTGCCAGACTTTTTCCTGCCGGTTTTTCCACGAAGACATTAAGGCCATAATCCAGTGCCAGCAGTGTCATTGGGAGATGCAGGCTGTTTGGGGTGAGGATAAAAACCGCGTCCAGCTTTTCATGCTGGATCATCTCGTCTATATCTTCATAAATATTTTCAATACCAAATTTCTCTGCCAAAAGAGATGCTTTGGAGATATCGCCATCACATAATGCCTTTAATTTAACATCCGGGTGCTTTTCCAGGAGGGGAAGATGCATCACCTGGGCAATTCCACCAGCCCCTACAACACCAATATTCAGATCGTGGCTTCTCGAACTACTATCCATTGATTATCTCCCTGATAATTTTTCTCGGTCCAGATAGGTCTGCAACAATGTCCGGGCAGCAAACTGGTCTATCTTAGCCCGATGTTCACTCGGTTTTTTACCAAACTGCCTTATAATTTGCTGGGCTTGAAGACTGGTCAATCTCTCATCAAAAAAAATCAAAGGTATTTTTAATTTACTTTCCAATACTGCTCCGAAATTCCGAACAGTTTTGGTTTTTTCAGAATCACTGCCTTTCAGAGTTAGCGGTAAACCAAGAATAACTCTCTCAACATTGTATTTTTCAATTATCTGCAATAATTCGGAAATTAGACCTTTCCGAGATTGATATAGAATTGTTTCCAACGGTTGGGCAATAATATGGGTCGGATCGCTAATGGCCACTCCAACCCGTTTGTCTCCATAATCTATCGCTAAATATCTACTCATCATATCAATAAAAAAACCGCTCTTCATTCATAAAGGGCGGTAATTTAGGTTAATAAAAGCGGATGAGTCAAATTGATTCTAATTTGCTGCTCTCATTTCTTTTTATCCAATGGCTTCTTCAAAATATCTTTTAATAACTTTCCGGGTTTAAAATGGGTCTTTCGTCGAGCGGGTACATAAATGATCTCACCGGTTCGGGGGTTGCGAGCTTTGGGTTTTGGTTTGGTTTCCTTTACCTCAAAAACACCAAAATCCCGGATTTCGATTCGAATTTCGGGATTCGCCTCACTCAAGATCTCTCTCAAAGATTCGAAAACCGAATTCACAAAATCTTCGGTAATGTATATCTTCTGACCCAATTTCTTGGCAACCCGTTTAGCCACCTCTTTCTTGGTAACGGTTCTCATCATAGATACCCTCTTTCGATCATTTTACCAATAAATGTTTATTTTTCTGAAATTTAATGGGTGCATTATATCATTGCAAGAAAAAAAATGTTAAATTTAAGATTATTAATCAGTAAGGGATTCTAGAATGGTAAATTTTGTCTTTCCGGTCACTTCCGTTTTACTGATTTCATCTTTCAGAATAATTTCAAGATTATATTCACCAGGATTCAGATTTGCCAGGGAAACCGCCTGGATGACGTAATCATTTTTTCTGGAGCCGGAATATTCATTTACAAAACCGACCTTTTTGGGTCCGCCACCAAATATCGCATTAAAAATTCCACCTGATTTATTTTCGGCAATTGAATTTTCAACCTGATACCGGACCAATGAGTCTGAATCAAGGCTGAGATTGTAGATCTCAAAATAAATTTTCATGGTGTCCGATGCATGATATATTTGACTAACATTGGGTAAAATATTAAGTCCATTGCGGGAGAAGGCTTCTTCTGACGGCTCCCGACCGATTTTGTCCGCAAGTATAAGATCGGAAAGTAAGAGAAAATCTGAAGCAAAAACTGGGATTTCAACTTCATGCCGATCAATAAAATTCTCCTCTAAAGTCTTGTTCAAGAGTTCAAACGAATAAGAAAAATTACCGGGATCGGTTTCAAAAGTCAGATTTCGCAAAGCATAATTTTTTTCGGGTTCGGACAGCTCCGTTTCAAAATTTAAAACATATCTATTCTTAAACTCCCTTTCCGGAAGGCTTTTGTCATTCAGCAGGAAAAATCCGGACTCCAGCTCCTGTTTCGGTTCATACAACTCTTCTTCCTTTGGAATTAGGAAGGCAAGTAAACCTTCGGTGTTGGTTTTCCCTTTAAAAAACTTAATAAAATATGAAGACTGAAATGTACCACCCGATAGCTCAAAGTCGAAGGTCTCCGGAAATACCTGAAAAACGTTTTCCGCAACCAAGGTGTAATTAACATTTGTCCGTTCTTTAAATTTTGATTTTGAATTCAATGCCGGCTCAGTGTATTGATATAAACCATTCCAAAATTCATCCGAAAAGGCCAATTGAAACTGGGGATATATCCAAATCTGCATCGGTGGATAAATGGCATCGAATTCCAGATTTTTGCCATATTCAACAATATAGTTCGGTTTTCCGTATCGTATATAAGTCCTACCCCGATCCGTTTTCCAGCCTTCGATGTTTAAACGAGGAACACTAAAACGTAAATTTGCATAAGCAAAACGTCCAAGATGTTCAAGCATTCTTTCGTTTTCACTGGTTAAGAACATGGGATCTTTTCCAGCCCAATAATCCGTGTTCTGTTTATATTCTGATTTATCCTTTATCAAATATTCAGGATTCAGTACCTCCTGCCTTTCCTCATCTCCCATCGCCTCAAGCGCAGTCTGAAAGTACTCAGAGGCCTTCTCATATTTATGCAGGGCAAGATACGCCAGACCCAGAAATTGATGGACATCTTTGTCGTGGGGATAGTATTCAGAGAATTCCTCAAATATGATTCTCATGAGTTCATAATCTTCAAGTTCAAAATAAAGGCTACCCAACAAATAAGCCGCGGGTCTGCTTTTAGGTTCATAGCGCAAAGCCTTTTTCAGATAACTTACCGCGAAGTCATAATCCTCCACGGCATAATCCCGATAAGACAAGGGGACTGATGTATCCGTATAGCGATAATAATACTTCAGCACATCCTGATAGTAACTCTCGGCCAGTTCAATTAATGCCGGGATAAAGGTTTCATCGGAATCGACAGCCTCCTGAAAATATTTTCGGGCAGAATGCCCATTATTTTGCGCCTTGTAAAGTATGCCCAAGGAGAAATCAGCAAATGCCCGATTCTCTGTTTTAGAAGCAAATTTTTCAATTACTTCTTTTGCCTTGATTCTGTCCTGAAGTTCTCCCTCATTTATCCAGAACAGGCCCTGCAGAATATTTCCCTCAGGATTATCCGGTTTAAGTTGCAGGATCCGGCTTATTCTATTGGATAATGTCTGAAAATTTCCATTAAAATAATCTGCTTTGGCAGAATCGATTAATGAGTCAAGAGTGTCAGCATGGAGGGGAAAGAAGCTTATACATAGTAAGGCGGTAAGTGCAAAGGCATATATATTATCTGAAAAACTTTTCATAAAATTCAAGAATTTTTATTCACCATTTCCTTCAACTCATTTAGTTTAATAAGAGCCTGAAGTGGTGTTAACCGATCTATCTCAACTTTTTCCAGCTCTTTTTCAATGGGCGATTGTCTCACCAGATCCAGGAGATTCAGTTGATTTCGGTCCACACTGCTTCCTGGTCTCCTCCCGGCAATTTTCGGCGTCCTATTCGGGCTTATCTCATTCGCCTCCAGATTATGTAGAACCTCTTTCGCCCGTTCTACCACTTCCTGTGGGATGCCGGCCATTTGTGCCACATGAATTCCATAGCTGTTATCCACCCCCCCGGACTCGATTTTTCTCAGGAATATTACCTGATCTTCAATTTCCTGTACCGTCACCCGGTAATTTTTTATTCGGGGATAAAGCACCTCAAGTTCCGTTAATTCATGATAATGGGTAGCAAATAGTGTTTTAGCGGCAACATTTTTGTTATTATGCAGAAATTCGGTCACTGCCCAGGCAATTGAAAGCCCATCGTAGGTGGAAGTGCCCCTACCAATTTCATCCAGAATGATCAGACTTTTGGGAGTCGCGTTGTTCAGAATATTTGCGGTTTCCAGCATCTCAACCAAAAAAGTGCTTTCTCCAAATGCCAGATTATCGGATGCCCCTACCCGGGTGAAAATGCGGTCCACGATGCCCAGTGAGGCTTGTTCTGCCGGAACAAAACTCCCAATCTGGGCCATCAGACAGATCAAACCAACTTGGCGCAAATAGGTTGATTTCCCGGCCATGTTGGGCCCGGTCAGAACCATGATCTGGGTTGTTTTATTATCCATTTGCGTATCATTCTCGATAAATGGCTCATCCGCCGCCAGAAGCTGCTCCACCACCGGATGTCTGCCAGCTCGAATATGGATAACCGTCGACTCATCCATCTCGGGTTTTGAATATTTATATTGACCAGCAATTAGAGCAAAATTTGCCAGACAATCTATTTCAGCCACAATTTCCGCATTCTGTTTTATCGCTTTTCCAAATTCTTCCACCTGACTGCGAATATCCTGAAAAATTTCATATTCCAGTTCAATAATTTTTTCTTCGGCCCCGAGAATCTTTTCCTCGAATTCTTTCAACTCCGGTGTGATATATCGTTCAGCATTGACCAAGGTTTGCTTTCGAATAAAGTACTCCGGGATCTTATGCTGATGGGTTTTGGTAACTTCAAAATAATAACCGAAAACCTTGTTATAGCCAAGTTTCAGAGATGTTATCTTGGATTTTTCTTTTTCCTTATTCTGGATATCAGCCAGACTGTTCTTGCCATCCCGGCTGATATAACGCAGTTCATCGAGTTGCTTGTGGAATTCCTCCTTGATGATGCCACCTTCCTTAAGATTGATAGGAGGGGAATCATCGATCGACCGCTCCAATAACTGAATTAAATCCTCCAGATTTTGTAATTTTGAGGAATACTCCGTTAAAACTTCCTCAGATTGCGAAAGTAGCAGATCCCGGATGGGGTGGATAAGAAGCAGCGAATCCTTTAAGGCTATCAGATCGCGTGGCGTTGCACGTCTGGTAGAAACGCGACTTAACAATCTTTCCAGATCGGAAAAATCCTTAAGAATAGTCCGTATTTTTTGCCGCAGTTCATTCTGTTTATAAAAAGCGTCTACTTTATTTAATCGCTCCCGAATTAGCGGTAGACGAATCAGAGGATGCATGATCCACCTTTTCAGGAGACGCCCACCCATCGCCGTGCAGGTATCATCGAGAATCGATATCAGGGTTCCTTCGGTGCCACCACCGAACAAAGTGGAAGTAACTTCAAGATTCCGGCGGGTGGTATTATCCAGAATCATAAAATCGTCTAAGAATATTAAAGATATTTTTGAAACGTGGGAAATTTTACTTTGATAATTTTCCTTGATATAAGAGAGTACGACCCCAGCACTGATGATTCCCAATTGCTGGTCTTCAATCCCGAACCCCTTTAAATTGGGAGTCCTAAAATGATCGATTAACACTCGGTAAGCATAATCCCGATTAAAAACCCAGTCCTCCATCTTGGTAATAATACCCGTGAGCCGGGACTTAAACAGGGAGATAAAATTTTCATAATCACTGACTGGAACCAGGATTTCTTTGGGGGTAATTTGCTGAAAATAATCCAGCATTTGTTCGATGGATACTTCACTTAAAAAAAATTCCCCGGTGGAGATATCGCAGTAACTAATCCCGGCAGTCTTTCCCTGAACATAAATTCCGGCTAAATAATTATTCGACTTCTGATCGAGCAGTTTATCCGATAAGGTAGTCCCGGGTGTTACAACTTCAATAACTTCCCTTTTTACCACAGTTTTCGCTAATTTCGGATCCTCCACCTGTTCGCAGATCGCAACCTTCTCGCCGACATTTATAAGTTTCGGCAGATAGGCATCAAGCGCATGGTATGGAAAACCAGCCAAGGGGACATTTGCCGTTTTTCCGTGGGACCGTTTGGTAAGGGCAATACCTAAAATTTTGCTTATTTTTACTGCATCATCATAAAAGGTCTCATAAAAATCGCCCATCCTATAAAGCAATATTTTATCTTTATGTTTCCCTTTTATGGCTAAATACTGCTCCATGAGGGGTGTTGAATGTGTCTTCTCGGCGGATTTTGAAACCACTAATTTCCCTTACCATTAATAAATTAAGAATCCAAAAATAAAAAGGATTCTAACCCATTACAAATGGATTAAGCTAGAGTTTCGAGCTCAATACCAGTAATATAAGAAAATAACTGATTGAGCTGGCTACAAAAATGTTTATTTCAAAACCTTATCGATGGATGGCTCAATCGGCAGGGTAAAATAAAACTGGCTTCCTCTTTTTTCATTGCTTTCAATCCAGATCTCTCCCCCATGCAGACCAATAATCTCTTTACATATTGCCAATCCCAAACCCGTTCCCGCGGATTTCAATGAAGATTCCGAATCGACCTGTTCATATTTTTCGAAAACATATTTCTGCTTCTCCTCCGGAATCCCGGGTCCGGTGTCCTGGACCAGAATTTTAGCAAACATTTTTTCTTCGCCCTTAATATTTCTCTGGTGGAATCCGCTTTTAACCAATATTCTTCCCTGTTCCGGGGTAAATTTAAGTGCATTGCTTAATAGATTGTTGAACACCTGTTCAATACGTAAACTGTCAAAGTAAAGCAGCGGAAGGTTTTGATTCAGATCGCTCTTCAGGGTTATATTCTTATTCTTTAACAGGACCTGATGATTTTCGATGATGCGTTCGATGAGGGCATTGATCTCACCCACTTTCGGTTCAATCCCAAATTTTCCGACTTCAAGTTTGGAGGCTACCAGGAAATTATCGATCAGGGTTAATACTTTTTTAACATTTTCTTTGGCGATATCCAGAAGCTCTTCCTGTTCAGTATTAATTTCACCCACAACCCTGGTGCGGATCAACTCTATAAATCCCTGGATAACATTCATGGGCGATCGCAAATCGTGCACAATCATTGAGTTAAAATCAGCTTTCAAACGCTCCAGTTTTTTCATGACCCGTAAATCGTTCATCACCAGGAAAAAGCCCCTAATTTCTCCTTCTTGCCACAGGGAGAAGGCAAAGGTTGAGACCGGAATTGTTTCTCCACTTGCCGAAATCATCTCCAGTTCAACATTTTCGATATTCTTATCGGACTGCTCTTTTTCATTTTTCCCCAGAATGGCAATTTCCTGCAATCTTGCCTGGCTGTCTGCTGAAAACAAATTGGATAATTTCTGATCAATCAAAACATTCCTTTTTAAACCGGAGATGGCTTCAAAAGCAGGATTAACATACAGGATTTTCCCATCGGGAGAACAGGTAACCAAGCAGAGTGTCATTGTTTCTGCCAGCGTTCGATATCGCTCTTCGGATGTTTGTAAATTTTCGTAAAGATTCGCATTCTCGATAGCCACTGCTGCCTGGTTGGCATAGTACTCGAGGGAAGTCACTTTATCACTGGTGGGTTTCATGCGATCCACCGGATCCCGAATTACAAAAAATCCCAATTTATCTTTTCTTGTCTCAATCGGGACAATCAGGAGATCTTCATTATGCCATTCGGTAACCACTTCGTCCAGAAATCCGGCCCCATTTCCGCTTACCATAACCGGATGGGTATCATAAAAGTACGAATGACCAATTTTTTTACAATTTAGCAGAAATTTTTCGACCTCGTCATAATCTATTTCACTGAGAAAGTCGAGGGGCAAATCTTTCTTTGAATCAAATCCCAGTCTGCCGATTGTTCCATATTTTTTCTTGAACTCATTACCCCGCAGAATGGCTACATCATTCCAGCCCAACGTCTTGCGAATACTTTTGGTGATATGGGCCAAAGTATCTTCCAGATTCAGATCCAGCTTAATCTCATTCCCGAGTTCAAAAATTCGGGAGAGTTGTTTTAATTTGAGATTCGCCTCTTTAACCAGATTATTGTCTTCCAGTACCTTTCGTATTTTATCCAGCAGCTCGGTAATCTGATTCACTTCCCAATCATTAAAAATATCCTTATCTGGGCCCCGGTTTACCACAAACATACCTACTTCTTCATTTCCCATCCGGACCGGAGCAACAAGAATATTAAAGTATCCTAGTTTCTTAAAGGTATTGAGGGTTGCTTCCGAAAATTTTCCATTGGTAATAACATTTTCCAGAAGCACAATTTTTTCGGATGATATTAATTGATTTAACCGGGCATCCTTTGAAAAAAATAGCATGGTTTTTTCCAGTGATTTCCAAGCCGCTTGTTTTTCGGTGGCATAACTGAATTTTGGAAAAAGAAAGCCAAATCCCCGGTTAATCTGCCAGAAAATAGTGCTGTTCGATTTTGAAAATATATTTAGTTTTTTACAGGCTAACTGTAAAATCGAATCTTCAGAAAAACGATTGTGCACCAGTTGTTCGGCAAAATCGTCATGATCGTCGCTGTAATTTTTTTCCTGAAGCAGGTTGCCATAGAGTTTTAAGGCCAGAAGATCATTTATCTCATGCAGAAATTCATGATTGAGCTTTCCCCGGTCAGAAATATTTATGCTGCCCAGAATTATACCACCTAACGGAAGGTTTTGAGTCACGAAGGGAAAAAAATAAAGCTTTTTAACCTTCCAACCCCAATCCCCTAATTTCTTGAACAGATTGGAGTCCTGTTCGTCGGTGAGATTGAAAATCTTTTTTTGTTTTACCCACATTTCGGCTAATTTTTCCAGATTGGGAGTTATAATGACCCCACTCCTACGATGCGGCGGTATAAACTGGTTGAAGATCCGAGTATTTTCCTTCTCCGGATCGTAAGAAAAAATTGCCATATAATCGTAGGTAATAATCTTCGGTAAAAAATTGATCAGCTTATCGAACAGGGCGGAAACAGAGGACTCTTGTTGAATCAATTTAGTACAATAGAGCAGATTTTCCGTATACTCATGACTGCTAAAATGGTCCAGATCTTTCTTCTCCCGTTTGAGAATCGCATTTATATTATGAGCGATTACCTCAGGTTTAACCCCTTCCAGAAACACAAAGGAACGGTCGAATTCTCCCAGCACCTGTAATTGATCGAATGAAACCTGTTTTGAGGTAATAAAAATGATACCGGTTTCTCTTAAAAAGGGTGAGCGAAAGAAGAGAAGAGCTTTCTCATTAACCAGAGTTTCAGGAGATATGTAGGTAATTAAAAGGTGCGGTCGAATTCTCTTGATAAAATCCTCAATTTCCAGCAGATCTGCAAAATAGAACATTTCCACATCTTCATGTACGATATGCTGCTGAAGGAAAGAAAACAATTCCCTTTCAGGATAATTAATAACAATCTTTATGTATTTGTTCTCTGCCATTACCGGCCACTATTTATCCAAACTTAAAAACTAAAACTCCATTTTTCAAATGGAATACCGTAATTAATTCAAATTCGTCTTGTAAATTTCGTACAATCCCTCCAGCACCAGATGCGGATGATAGGATTCAATGTATTTTGTTTTGGGCTGAATCAGCCTTGATAAACCACCCGTTGCGATTACTTTCGGTTTCACACCCAGCTCATTAATAATTTCTTCCACCAGCCCGTCTATTATTTTTACCGAACCAAGCATAATGCCGGATTGCATACTTTCCATGGTACTTCTGCCAATAACCTGAGTTGGAAATTCTAATGATATTTTTGGCAGTTTTGCTGCTCTTTGATAAAGCGCCCAGGCGGTTGTCTCAATCCCGGGTGCGATAATACCTCCCAGATACTCACCTTTCTTATTGATAATATCAAAGGTTGTGGCGGTTCCGAAATCGATAATTACCACCGCATCATGAAATTTCTGATAAGCTGCCACTGCATTGCAAATCCTATCCGCACCTACCGTTGATGGATCTGAGTACTTAATGGTTATCCCCAATTTCAATTTATGATCTACTATTATCGGCACGATACCCAGATATTTATGGCACATTTTATCAAAAATGAAAGTAATATTGGGCACCACAGAAGAAACGGCTACTCCCTTAATCATTTTTAAGGATATCCCGTCCAGCGCCAGAAAATGCTGAATAAGCACCATGTATTCGTCCTCGGTGCGATCGATGCCCGTAGCCATTCGCCAGCTCTTGCGCAATTTATCCCCCTCAAACACCCCCACTTCTATCTGGGTATTTCCTACATCTACTGTTAAGATCAAATTTTGCTTTTCCCGTTGATTTGCCATAAATCTCCCGCTGAAATAATTTTTTGGGCGCCATTCACATTCAGGACCAGAAATCCGCGTTCATTCAGACCTTGAACAATACCCTCAATTTTTTTCTCCCCCAGATCCAGACCAACCAATTCACCCAGATACAACATGTTTTTTTGATAAGATTTTACCACATTCGAAAATCCACTGCTTAGAGCTTTAATGATTCTGTGGTAATATAAGGATAAAAACGCCTCTAAACTCTTATTTAGATCATAGGTTAGTCCGGTCAGTAATTTCAGGGACGTAGCGCCTGCTCTGATATCTGCCGAAAAATTTTCCTTTTTCTGATTCAAATTTAATCCGATTCCAACCACAAGATGAAATATTTTATTTTTTCTGATGCTGCTCTCCAATAGAATTCCACAGATTTTCTTACCTTCAACCAGTACGTCATTAGGCCACTTTAATTTCACCCTCTCAGGCCAATAGGTTTTTACCTGGTTTTGGAGTTGGCCCAGGATAAATTCACGAATAGAGAGGGCAGTTACCAGATTAATCAGGTTTAGCTGGTTTAGCTCAATTTCGGGGCGGAGAACTACGGAGAACCAGAGCCCCAGATCAGCAGGACTCTCCCACACCCGCTGATATCGTCCTTTTCCTCTGGTCTGCTTGCGGGCAAAGACCACCGTCCACTCAGGCGCACCTTCTTCCGCCAGTTCCACCGCTTTTTCGTTGGTGCTCCCAATTGTGGCAAATTCTAGAAGATTTAATTTATCTATCTTCATTGTCAAATTTTTAATTTCATTCGGTTATGCCGATGTGAACCGGAAAATACAAAGGGTTATCATCGACCCGGATTCTAGATATGCTCAATTTAAAGAATGTGATTCAAAAAATTGGGTAATCCCCTATTCCCGAAACTCACCAAAAACCTTCCGCAAGCGATTGGAAATTTCACCGACCGTGGCATAGGCTTCCACACTTTGAATAATCGGGGGCATCAGATTATCATCCGAACGGGCTGCCTTTTCAACTAAATCCAACCTTTTATTTACATCCTGCTGATTTCTTTGTTTTCTTAAAATTTTTAATCGTTCAATTTGTTTCCCAACAACAGCTTCATCAACTTTAAGGAGTTTCTGGGGTATTTCCTTTTCCAGAGTAAACTTATTAACACCAACAATAATTTCCTCACCCCGCTCTGCCTTTTGCTGGAATTCATAAGCGCTCATCGCAATTTCATTTTGGAAAAATTTATTTTTTACGGCTGCTACCGCTCCACCCATCTTGTCAATGGTTTCAATATATTTTAAAGTCTTTTTCTCAATTTGATCAGTCAGATATTCAATAAAATACGAACCGGCCAGCGGATCTACTGTATCGGCGGAATCGCTCTCATAGGCAATGATCTGTTGGGTTCGAATGGCAACCCGGGCCGAATCTTCAGTGGGTAAACTGAGCGCCTCATCCTTCGAATTGGTATGCAAAGACTGGGTTCCTCCCAGTACCGCTGCCAGTGCCTGAATGGTGGTACGAATAATATTGTTATCCGGCTGCTGGGCGGTAAGCGTGCTACCTGCGGTCTGGGTATGAAACCTTAACATCATACTTTTCGGATCCTTTGCTCCGAATCTTTCTTTCATGATTTTAGCCCACATTCGACGGGCGGCACGGAATTTGGCAATTTCTTCGAATAAGTTATTGTGGGAATTAAAGAAGAATGATAATCGCCCGGCAAAATCATCCACGTCCAGGCCGGAATCAATCGCTGCCTGAACATACGCAATGGCATTAGCAAAGGTAAAAGCAACTTCCTGTACTGCGGTAGAACCTGCTTCCCGGATATGATAACCGCTGATGGAAATGGTATTCCAGCGCGGTAAATTATCCTGGCAATATTTAAAAATGTCGGTAATGATCCGCATGGAAGGTTCAGGCGGAAAAATGTAGGTCCCACGGGCAATATACTCTTTTAGGATATCATTCTGAATAGTCCCGGAAAGTTTTTTTAAATCCGCCCCCTGCTTTTTGGCGATAGCAATATACATAGCTAACAATATGGCAGCGGTTGAGTTAATGGTCATCGATGTGGAAACCTTTTCCAATGGGATCTGATCAAACAAAATTTCCATGTCCTCGAGCGAATCAATGGCCACGCCGACTTTCCCTACCTCGCCTTCGGAAAACGGATCATCGGAATCGTAGCCGATCTGGGTCGGAAGATCGAAGGCAACCGATAATCCGGTACCACCACTTTCCAGCAGATACCTATACCTTTTATTCGATTCTTCCGCAGTGGCAAAACCGGCATACTGCCTCATGGTCCAGAATCGGCCGCGGTAAGAAGTTGGTTGGACTCCGCGGGTAAAGGGATACTGGCCGGGAAAACCAAGTTTATCCAGATAATCAAAATTTTCCTCCGGCAGGTAAAGCCGGTCAATTTCTATCCCGGATCCGGTTGAGAATTCTTTTTTTCTTTCCGGAAACCTATAGAGCGTTTTATTAAGCAGATGTTCTTCCCATGATTTTTTCTGAGACAGAATTTTACTCATCGTGTTTACCTCGTTTTGCTTCTTTAAATTGAGTGAAAATGAAACCGTCCTGTCATAAAAAATGTTTTTCTAAATTCAAAAATACAATATAAATATCAGGTATTACAAGGCGGCATATAAATTCGAAATATATTTAATCTGATTGATTCAGTTTTTTTCGCCGGAAATACATCCAGGCCAATTGATTGCTTTCTGATTGATTTGACTGACTATGAAATAACAAACTGAAAAAATAGCAGAGAAATAACGTCCCCAATAGATTAATAACCGCGTAATAATGTAAAGCCAGGTTCTGAATGGTGAAACTGACATAGGCACTCCAGGCAGCACCGGCGATTCCGCCAATGATCATTCCCTTGCTGTTTGCTCTTTTACTAAACATTCCCAGAATAAAAATTGCCAGTAAAGGACTGCCAAAACTATTGATAACTTTGTTGGCAATTTCAAAAATACTTCCCAACCTGCCTATATTTAAGGCCAAGATTGTCGCTACAAATCCAATGAGTAAGGTAAAAAGCCGATTAGTAGTCATCTCTGAAAAAAAATTAAGAAGTTTTATTTTTTGATAGACGTCCACCACAAATACCGTGGTTAACGAATTTATGCCCGAATCCAGACTGGACATGGTTGCCGCAAAAAGACCCGCCACGATAAGCCCGGTGATCCCGGCCGGCAGTGCCTGAACAAACTGACTGAAATAGTCTATCGGTAATTCGCCATGACTTCCCAGCAGTCCCTGGGTTTGCGCAAAAGCAAAGATGGCAAATCCCAGTATTCCCAGAGAAATTAAAACCAATATGGCGGTGATATAATTCAGGTGAAATCCCCGCTGGGCATTTTTCAAAGATTTAGCCGTAAAATATCGTTGTACTACCACCTGATCAACCCCATAGCGGGCTAAAAAGGCGGTGAGGGTTCCGATCCAGCAGCTCCACAGGGTTATCCGGACATGCGGATCAAAAGAAAAAATTTGAGGATCAAATGGATAGAATGGTTTCATCAGGCCACCGGACAGGCTTATTTTAAATATCCCTGAAAAACCTCCCGGTATAACCATGGCAGTAAAAACGACACTTAACACGATGCCTCCAAATAGGACAAAAAACTGCAGAACATCCGTCCAAATAACCGCTTTAATTCCTCCTGCCATGGTGTATGCTGTGGCCAATACTCCCGCAATTAATATAAATGACGCCGCGCTATAACCGGTAAGTGCACTTAATACTTTACAGGGAACATAAATTACCGTTGCCACCCAAAATAACTGCCAGAAAATAAACAGGATGCTCCCCAGCAGTCGAACATTTTTATCGAATCTCTTTTCCAGATAGTCATATACGCTGTAAAGCTGCATGGAATGATAAAAAGGCATAATAACTTTAATGACCGGGATTGCCACAAAAATAAATACCGGCAGGCACAAAAAGACATAGAGTCCGTGTCCGAATACTTCACCCGAAAAGGCAGTATAGTTGACCGCACTGAAAGCGGTGACCATGATGGATAATCCGATCGGGAACCAATTCATGGTCCGGCCAGCCAGGAAAAAATCACTGGATTTTTTTTGGCTTCGGGTAAAATAGAGTCCAATACCAGCAGTCAATAATAAATACCCGATAAATACGATATAGTCAAGATTTCTCATATCACTGAGGTCTTGTCAGATAAAAATTATAACTCAAATTAAGACAGAGAAATGGATTTTGGGAATTTAATTTAAATTCATCATCCATCGCAGCTTGATATTTCTGCCTGGCTCTAAATTATAAATTCCCCGAATGCTGGAAAGGTGATTTCTATATGCCTTATCGAATATATTTTCCACAGCAAAAGAAAATTTGCCGGAAATATTATTCACTCTCAGAGTTCTGGTACTCAAATAGATATTGCAATAGGAGTAGCCGGGAGTGGCCAACTCCCCCGGGGCTACTTTATTCTGATCGGTGTATATAAAAGTAAGCAAATTGCAGTTCACATAGCCGGCGATGGGAAATTTAAGTCCGATTCTGAAATTCAATGGCGGTATTTCCGGTAAATTCGTATCCCTCGATAGATCTTTTCCCCGGACATAAGCCGCAGCCCCGTAAAGAACCAGATCATCAGAAAAATTGAATTCCGTCTTCAGATCAAATCCAAATAACCTTGCATTGCCGACATTACTTTTTACATATAAATTTTCTTCCCTTTGCTGATCGATCACCAGATTTTGTAATTCGTTAAGGAACAGATTCCCGCTAAAAGAAAAGGCAGGTTTCCAGATCCGGATGCCGGCATCAATAAAATTTCCCTGTTCCGGTTTCAGATGAGGATCACCAAGATAAGTATTAGCGCCCAATTCAATATATTGGTAGCGCTCTTCCAGACTCGGAGATCGGAAAGACCTGGCAATAGTAGTGGTAAACTGGAGATCATTTCTAAATCGATATAATAGACCCAGATTTGAACTCCAGGAGAGATCATTTGCATTATCGGCCGGAAATGACGCCAATGGATTGATCGGCGGCGAATCATTCCGATTTCCGTTGTTAATGATGTAGACCGGATTATTGACCGCCTTATTCTCCACATTTATCAAATCGACTCTTCCCCCGATGGTCAAATTTAATTTATCATTCAGGCTATTAAACTCATCCTGACCGTAGAGCCCAAGACTCAAATATTTTGAATCGGGTATCGGAATCTCTTTAACAGTAGTATTGATGGTATTCAATACTGTTGTATAGGTAGAATCTGCCGGATCGAGTATCTCCGTTTTGATGTTTTTTATTCTTCTTCCGTTGTATGTTCTTTGCCAGACATCTACACCACCGATCAAATAATGTTTTTTAGCGAAATACCAGTCTGTTTGCAGTTGTACCCCATTCGTCCGGTGCTCGGCACTTGGTTCTATCAATAACGGTTGTACTCGCTTGGGCGGATTTTCATTATACTTGAACTGAATAGAATTTGGTATATTCTCAACATCTCGTAAAATAAATTGATAAAAATATTTCAGGCGAAGTGCCAGAAAAGATT
>CAYVKM010000073.1:16007-18804 GCA_964452045.1 uncultured Calditrichaceae bacterium | reverse complement strand
GGATATGTGGAGTCCCCCATCCGGATCAATTCCATCATGAAGCATCTTGAGTCAACCGGTCTGTTTAACAAGGTAACAGTAAAACATTTTTCGGAATCCAATATCAAAGCTGTCCATGATGCTGCTTTTGTGGAATATCTCAAAAAAGTATGCCAGAATATTGGAAATACTAAATCGGTATATCCTTATGTCTTCCCTATTCGGAATGCCGCACGGCCTCCTACAGAACTGTCGGTACGGGCGGGATATTATTGTATCGATACTTTTACACCCTTGAACCTGAATGCCTACCTGGCGGCAAAACGGGCTGTGGATTGTACCCTTACCGCGGCGCAGGCCCTGTTGGAAGGACAGCAAATGGCCTACGCACTGGTCCGGCCACCGGGTCATCATGCGGAAAAGCGCTCGTTTGGTGGATTTTGCTATTTTAACTCAACTGCTGTTGCTGCTCAATTTTTATCCAAACAGGGAAAAGTGGCAATTCTGGACGTGGATTATCATCATGGAAATGGTCAGCAGGATATTTTCTATAAACGCTCCGATGTGCTAACCTGTTCTATCCATGGACATCCCAGATTTGCCTATCCCTATTTCAGTGGCTTTGAGGATGAGAAGGGATTTGCAGAAGGAAAAGGTTTTAACATTAATCATCCCCTTCCGGAGCAGGTGGATGGGGTAAAATATCGCGAAGTGCTGGAAAAGACATTACGTTCGGTTCAAAAATTTAAACCTCGATTTTTGGTGATTGCCTTTGGTCTGGATCCGGCAAAAGGGGATCCCACCGGGACCTGGAGCTTGAAAGCAAAGGATTTTGAAGAGAATGGCAAATTAATTGGAACATTAAAGCTACCAACCTTGATCGTTCAAGAGGGTGGCTATAATAATCGAAATATCGGGATAAATGCCCGGCATTTTTTCAAAGGGTTGTGGCCGAGTCTGTATGGGGTGTAGCCTACACTAAGCGAAGAGTATGGACATGAAAATAAATTTCCGTATCCGCCATTGATAATTTGATTGGATATAAAGTTTAGCTTATCTTTTATCACTGAACTGGATACTTTTTCGGAGAAAAACAATATGGCTGAAATAAATAATAATAAAACCGAAGAAATCGTAAATGGCGAAAAGCTATTCGATCTTCTGGATGGTGCCTCTCCCGAGGTTCCGGGAATCCTCACCGGCGTTGAAGAACAGAAGCAGGTTGCGGCCGACCGGAACCGGGCTCTCTGGGAAAGATTAGAAGCTTTTGAGGATGTATTCGAATCCGAAGTCGGGGATACTCATCTGGCCCGTGCCCGCAATATTGAAAGGGAAGTTGGTTTTCGTCAAATATATCTCAAGTTCGAAGGATCCAATCCTTCCGGAACGCAAAAAGACCGGATTGCCTTTGCCCAGGTGATGGATGCCATCCGGCGTGGTTTTGATGCTATCACTATGGCGACCTGTGGAAATTATGGGGTGGCCATGGCCCTGGCCTCCTCGATTGCCGGTTTGCGATGCATTACCTATATTCCGGAGAGTTACCATACCAAGCGGGTGCAGGAGATGATCCAATACGGTTCGGAAATCAGACGGGTTCCGGGGGATTATGAAAGGGCGGTCCTGGTCTCGAGGGAGACTGCCGAACAGGAAGAGATTTACGATGCCAATCCGGGCGGGGCAAACACTGCCCTGCAGCTAAGAGCATATGGCGAAATTGCCTATGAAATTTATGATGAGCTGAGAGATGCCCCTTACCTGGTCGCTGTTCCGGTATCCAATGGTACCACCCTGGTCGGAATTTATAAGGGATTTCTGAGTCTGTACCGAAGGGGCAAAACTTCCCGCATCCCTAGAATTGTGGCTGGATCTTCTTATGGCAAGAATCCTATAGTACAGGCCTTTATTAAAAATTTACCCCAGTGCGAGGATTTAAAGCCGGAAGTGATTCATGAATCTGCGGTAAACGAGCCATTGATCAACTGGCACTCTATTGACGGCGATTATGCCCTTACCGCAATACGTCAAACCAAAGGATGGGCATCCAATGCCACAGATAAAAACATGCTCTCTTTCTCCAGGATGCTACGGGAGCGTGAAGGATTTCTGGTCCTGCCGGCATCAACCGCCGGTTTGATTGCACTCATTGAACAACACCGGAAAGAAGCCCTGTCCAATGATCGTTATGTGGTGATGTTAACCGGGAGGAAATCGTGAGCAGATTTCCGGAAGGCAATGCCATTGTTTACTGTCAGGGCGCTTTTAATACCACCAATGGAAAAACCGCACATGGTCTGGTCCGTAAAACAAAGCGTTACCGGATTTTATCTGTGGTCGATTCGCGTTATGCCGGTAAGGATGCCGGGGAAGTATTAGATGATCGAAAGACTGGTATCCCCATTTATGCCAGCATCAAACAGGCTTTTGAAGCCGCTTCACAAAACTCATCCAAGCCAACTCACCTGGTGGTGGGGCTGGCCCCGGATGGAGGACGGCTGAGTAAAGAAGCCCGGGCCGATGTAAAGAATGCCATCCGGCTGGGTTTGAAAGTCGACTGTGGTCTGCACGATTTCTTATCCGAGGATCCGGAAATGGTGCAGCTGGCGAAAGAAAATGGGGTTCATATCCGGGATATCCGAAAAACCCCTCCCCGCAATGAGTTGCATTTTTTCGATGGTAAAATTGAGCAGGTCACCTCCTTGAAGGTTGCATTGTTGGGATCGGATTCTGCCATTGGTAAACGAACCACTGCCTGGATTCTGGTGGAAGCTCTCGCCACGGCCGGTAATACGGCTGAAATGATCGGCACCGGTCAAAC